>CAKUPI010000005.1 GCA_934675045.1 uncultured Eubacteriales bacterium | reverse complement strand
CTCTTGCGGTTGTAATAGGTCAGATCGGTGATTTTGGTTTTGGGCACCACATCATTGCTGCCCAGCAAAACCGTATTCGTCGCGCCATCCCATTCCACATCCAGGCCGAGCATGGTGCTGACTGCGCGAATCGGAACGTATGTCGTTCCGTTATAGCTGATCGGATAGACGCGATTGCCCTTGACATCGTACATAGACTGCTCTTCCCCATTGAGCCGGATGGTAATTCCACGGTTCAGATAGGCCTGAATCTGTTCGACCTTGCCGGCGGCAAGTGCCCCGGCGCTGATCCCGACGAGCAGCGCCATCGTGATACACAGGAGAAATGCGGTGCGTTTCATTTTCATGTGGTGGACTCCTCTCTATTTTTTACGGCAAAGGATAGGATTCTTCCCAAAGCGTCAAGCGCAGGAAAAGCTTTTAACCGCTTTGGGCAGAACCGCTTTAATGGGATTCTATCGCAAGAATATTATAGCAAACTGCCGTAAATAAAACAAGATAAAAAACCCTGCGGGAACGAAACAGGGCAATGTCACAGCGGGCAAAAAACAAAGAATCCGAACCCGTCTCCCCTCGGAAACAGGTTCGGATTATATTTGTTTGGTGCCGGTGAAGGGACTCGAACCCCCACGGTTTCCCTCCTGATTTTGAGTCAGGCGCGTCTGCCATTCCGCCACACCGGCATAACGGAATTATTATAGCGCATCCGCGGGAAAAATGCAAGTCCTATTCTTTCAGCAAAGCGCGTCTATTCTTTCAGCAAAGCGCGCAGGACGGCCATGTAGCTCTCGGCCGCGCCGTAAAGCTGCGGCAGCTCGACGTGCTCGTCGATGGTATGGGCCAGATTTTCCATCGACGGCCCGAGGCCGATGGTGGGAATGCCCGCCTCGCCGGCGTAATGGCTGCCGTTGGTGCAGAAGTTATACTGGGTAATTTCAGGGCTGAAGCCGGCGGCTTGCAGCTCGGCGTAAACATCCTGCACAAAGGGCTCTTCCCGGTCAAACAGCCAGCCGGGGAAGAAGCGTTCGCCGACAATTTCCTCGCCGGTGTAGCACTGTTCCCTGCCGACCGCATAGCCCACCTTGCAGTGAAAATCCGGGTCGGCGGCGGCCAGGGCGTCGATGGCGGCCTGAAGCGGCGCCAAAACGCTTTCCTTGGTCTCTCCGACCAGCAGGCGGCGGTCGTAGGTGGCGCGGCAGTACTCGGGCACGACCGAAGCGCCGGGGTACGGCTCTGACTTGATGTCGACCAGCTCCAAAATGCCCTTGCCCAGCACCGGATGGTGGGTCGGCACCAGCTTCTGCACGGCGTCGATCAGCTTGGACATCTTGTAAACGGCGTTGATCCCCTTTTCCGGGTTGGCCGAATGGGCCGGTTTCCCAAAGGTTTCAAAAACGATTTCGGCGCGGCCGCGCTGCCCGATTTTCAGGTTGAGCTGCGAGGCCTCGGCGATGACGACGTAGTCGGGCTTGAAGTGCTCGGACAGGCTGCGCGAGGCCACGCCCTCGAAGCATTCCTCGTGCACCGAACCGGCGACGTAAATCTCCCCTGCGAAATCGCGCCCGCAGTCCTCGGCAAAAAAGGCGGCGCCGCAGGCAGTGGCGGCCAGCGCGCCCTTCATATCGCTGGCGCCGCGGCCGTACAATGCATTGCCTTCGATTTCCGCTTCAAAAGGCTTGTGCTTCCACACCGACGCGTCGCTGACGGGAACGGTGTCCATGTGACCGTCGAAGAGCACCTTTTTCCCGGGGCGCCTGCCGCGCAAAATGCCGACGGTGTTGCCGTAGCGGTCGACAAACACATCGTCAAACCCGAGGCGCTCAAAGCCCTCGGCCAGCACCGCGGCCGCCTTGTCCTCGTGCCCGGAATAGCTCTGCTGGCGAATGAGCTGCCGGGCCAATTCCACAACCTGCTCTTTTCTCTTCTCACAAAGCATAGTTTACTCTCCTGTCATACCGTTTTGATGTATTGTGAAGCGGTTTTTGCCATCATCAGCTTGGTGCCCGCCTTGTCAAAGGCGATTTCCAGCAGCACGTCGCCCCCCATCGGCGTTGCGGCCTTGATTTGCCCCGGGCCAAAGGCCTTGTGCGTAATGCGCTCGCCCGGCCGGAAGGTTTTGGCCTGCGCCCCGTCGGACGGCTGCGGCGCAATGGAAACGGCAGGGCCGGTGCGCGGTGCGCGGCGCGCGGGCGCCGGCCGCGCGGGACGGGCGTTTTGCAGCGCCGATGCCCTTGGCTCCTCCCGCTGAAGGCAGCGCTCGGGGATTTCGTCAATAAAGCGCGAGGGCTTGGCAAAGCTGGTCTGGCCGTACAGCATACGGCGCTTGGCGCACGAGATGTAGAGCGATTTTTTGGCGCGCGTCATGGCGACATAGCAGATACGGCGCTCCTCCTCCAGCTCCTCGGGCTTTTCCATGGACCGGTACGAGGGAAACAGCCCCTCCTCTACACCGGTGAGGAACACGGTGTCAAACTCCAGCCCCTTGGCGCTGTGCATGGTCATCATGGTGACGGCGTCGGCCTCCTCGTCGTAGCGGTCCACGTCGGTCAAAAGCGAAATTTCCTCCAAAAACCCGCCCAGCGTCGGCTCCGCGGTGCGCTCGCAGTATTCGACAATGCTCGACTTAAGCTCGCGGATGTTGTCGATGCGGCCCTGCGCCTCCAGCGTCGCCTGCGCCTCCAGCGCGGGCAGATAGCCGGTTTTTTGCAAAACCTCCTCGTAAAAGCCGGGCAGCGGCAGGGTGCCCAGCAGACTCTGAAGCTCCGCTATCTTATCGGCGAACTGCCGCAGCGCCGCGGCAGCCGCCTTGCCGAAGTCGGCAAACTCCTCGGCGCGGGCGGCCAGCTCCAGCTGCGAGACCCCCTCGCGGTCCTCGAGGAAGGTCAGGGTTTCCAGCGTTTTTGCGCCAATTTTGCGGGCGGGGTTGTTGATGATGCGCCGCAGGCGCACCGAGTCGTTGGGGTTGTGAATCACCCACAGGTAGGCCAGCATGTCCTTGACCTCGGCGCGGTCGAAAAAGCGCAGGCCGCTGACGATGCGGTACGGAATCCCGTTGCGCTTAAAGGCCGACTCGATGCTGTTGCTCAGCGCGTGGTTGCGGTAAAGAACGGTAAAGCTCTTCAGCTTTTCACCCCTTGCGTAGCCTTCGTGGATGCGCCCCGCGATGTACTGCGCCTCCTCGTCCTGCGACTCGCCGACGTAAAGGTGAACCCGCTCCCCCTGCTCGTTCTGCGTCCACAGCGTTTTTCCCTTGCGGGCCGTGTTGCAGGCGATGACGTCGTTGGCGGCGGCCAGAATGTTGCCGGTCGAGCGGTAGTTCTGCTCCAGCCGGATGGTGACGGCCTCGGGGTACTGCTGCTCAAACTCCATGATGTTAGCGATGGTGGCGCCCCGGAACTTGTAAATGCTCTGGTCGTCGTCGCCGACGACGCAGAGGTTGCGGTGCCGGCCGGCCAGAATGCTGCACAGCATGTACTGGGCGTGGTTGGTGTCCTGATATTCGTCCACCAGCACATAGCGGAACTTGTCCTGATAATACTCGCGCACCTCGGCAAAGCCCTGCAAAAGCTCGACGGTCTTGACGATGATGTCGTCAAAATCGAGGGCGTTGGCCGCCATCATGCGCTTTTGGTAGGCGGTGTAGACGCGCGCCACAATGCGCTTGTAGTAATCACTGCCGGCCAGCTCCTCGTATTCGGCGGGCGCGATCAGGCCGTCTTTGGCGCGGGAGATTTCCGAGGAAATACCGCGCAGCTCGAACTTTTTCTCGTCGATGTCCAAATCCCTGAGAATGCCGGACAGCATGCGCTTTTTGTCGTCCTCGTCGTAGATGGTAAAGCTTTTGGAATAGCCCAGCCTGTCGATGTCGCGCCGCAGAATGCGGGTGCAGGCCGAGTGGAAGGTGTGGGCCCAGATATCGCCGGCCTGCGCGCCGCAGGCGACGCCCAGACGCTCGCGCAGCTCGCCCGCCGCCTTGTTGGTAAAGGTAATGGCGATGATTTCCCACGGCCGGGGGCAGTCGACGGCGCACAGGCGCAGAAGCTCCTGCTCGGGCAGGGCGTTTTCGTCGGCCACCGCCATGGCCAGCCGGGCCAGCTCGGCGTCGCCCGCCCAGTCGGGCGCCTCCGGGCACTCGTAGCCCCGCCCGAACCGCAAAAGGTTGATAACGCGGTTGATGAGCACCGTCGTTTTGCCGCTGCCGGCCCCGGCCAGCAGCAGCACCGGTCCCTCGGTCTTAAAAACGGCCTTTTTCTGCATGTCGTTCAGCTTTTCAAACTCGCGCTCAATGACAGCCTTGCGCAGCGAGCTGTATCGCACATCAAAATTGCTCATGGCTTCTCCTTATTTCAACACAACATTTTCCGGCTGCAGCACCTCTTTGAGCCTTTCCACCAGCTCAAGGCTGGACACCACCCAGCGCTCCTCGCGCAGGCGCATTTTGCGGCCCGTGTCGGCGGCCACCAGAATGACCGGGCAGTTTCCCGGGTACCCGGCCATGATTTTGCAGGCCTGCACAAAGCTCTCCGACTCCAGCCCGGGCACCCTGATATACAAGGTCTTGGGCTTTACAGGCGCCTGTTCGCGGCGTTTTGCACGCCAGCCGTCCTTCTTTCGCCGCTGCGCAAGGTGCTCCTCTGCCCCCATCTCGTTCAGGGGATGGACCTCTTCGCACATCAGCTTGGGCTCCTCATCCTCACGCGCCGAAAGGCGGCCGTATACAATGACGGCGCTGTCGTCGCGCAGATAGGCGCCGGCCGCCGACAGCGTGTTGGAAAAAATGAGCATTTCAACGGCGCCGGTCATGTCCTCCAGCACGGCGGTGGCCATGCTGCTGCCCTTTTTGGTGGTTTTCAGCTTAAAGGCGCCTATCATGCCGGCCAATGTGACAAAGCTTCCGTCGCCCAGCTCCCCCTGCCCTTCCTCGGCGCAGGCTTCCATGACCCGTGCGACGGGCACCGCCCCCGCCCTGCGGCACAGCTCCTGCATGGACTCGAGCGGGTGCCCCGACAGATACAGCCCCGTCGTCTCCTTTTCCATGGCCAGGCGTTCCTTTTCCGGGTATTCGGGCAGGTCGGGCAGCGCCCGCGACGCGGGAGCGGCCTGCTCCATATCGGCAAACAGGTCAATCTGCCCCTCGAGATTGCGCTTTTGGTCGGCGGCGGCGCTGTCCAGCACCTGCGCGTAAACGGCCATCAGCTGCGAGCGCCGCGCTCCCATGCTGTCAAAGGCGCCGCATTTGATGAGGTTTTCCAAAACACGCTTGTTCAGCTCGTGCTGCGACATGCGGCGGCAGAAATCGTCAAAGTCGGCAAAGGGCCCGCCCGCGCGGCGTTCGGACATCAGCCGGTCGATGAGGCCGCGGCCGACATTCTTAACGGCGGCCAGCCCGAAGCGGATGCCCGTCTCGCTGACGGTAAAGTCGGCGTCCGAGCGGTTGACGTCGGGCGGCGCGACGTCGATGCCCATCTCGCGGCACTGCGCGATGTACTCCGAAACCTTGCTCGAGGAATCGAGCACCGAGGTCAAAAGTGCGGCCATGTACTCGCGCGGGTAGTGATACTTCATGTAGGCCGTCTGGTAGGCCAGCACGGCATAGGCGGCGGCGTGCGCCTTGTTGAAGGCGTAGTTGGCAAAATCGAGCATCTCGTCGAAAATGTCGTTGGCCACCCCGGCGGGAATGCCGTTGCTGACGCAGCCGGGAATGCCCTCCTGCGCGTTGCCGCGGACGAAGTTTTCGCGTTCGCTCGACAGCACCTCGAACTTTTTCTTGGACATGGCGCGGCGCACCATGTCGGCGCGGCCCAGCGAGTACCCGGCCAGCAGGCGGAAGGTTTCCATCACCTGCTCCTGATAGACGATGCAGCCGTAGGTAACGGACAAGATCTGCCGGAGCATGGGGTGCTTGTAGCGGATGTGCGAGGGGTTGTTTTTGCGGTCGATATAGGTGCCTATCGACGCCATCGGCCCCGGGCGGTAAAGAGCGACGACGGCCGTGATATCCTCGATGGACTGCGCCTTCATGGCGACGGTCAGCCCCGTCATGCCCGAGCTTTCCAGCTGGAAAACGCCGGCCGTTTTGCCCTGCGCCAGCATGTCAAAAACGCCCTTGTCCCGGTAGTCGATGTTTTCAAGGTCGATTTCGGCCCCGTTTTGCCGGGCCAGACGCACGGCGTCGCTGAGGATGGTCAGATTGCGCAGGCCGAGAAAATCCATTTTCAAAAGGCCCAGCTCCTCGAGCGTCGTCATGCCGAACTGCGTGACGGTGCCGAGGTCGTTTGTGGCAAGGGGCACATACTCCCACACCGGGTGCGAGGTGATGATGATGCCGGCCGCGTGGGTCGAGGCGTGGCGCGGCATGCCCTCCAGCTCGCGCGCCGTGTCGATGAGCGTCCTGACCCGGTCGTCCTCGTCGTACAGGCGCTTCAGGTCCGGCGAGCCGGCCAGCGCCTTGTCCAGCGTCATTTTCAGCTCCTGCGGAACCAGCTTGGCCACCTGATCGACCTCGGCGTAAGGCATGTTGAGCACCCGGCCGACGTCGCGGATGGCGGCGCGCGCCGCCATGGTGCCGAAGGTGATGATCTGCGACACCTGCTGCTCGCCGTACTTGCGGACGACGTAGTCGATGACCTCCTGCCGCCGCATGTAGCAGAAGTCGATGTCGATATCGGGCATGCTGACGCGCTCGGGGTTGAGAAAGCGTTCAAAGTACAGCGAATATGCGATGGGGTCGAGCTGCGTGATGCCGAGGCAGTAGGCGACAATGCTTCCGGCCGCCGAGCCGCGCCCGGGGCCGACGGGAATGTCCCTGCTTCTGGCAAAGGCGATAAAATCGCCGACGATGAGGAAATAGTCGACAAAGCCCATCTGGGCTATCATGTTGATTTCGTAGTCCAGACGCTCGCGGATTTCCGGCGCGGGGTCGGGGTAGCGCCGCGCAAAGCCCTCCAGGCACTTTTCGCGCAGCACGGTCAGGGCGTCCTGCCCCTCTTCCAGCGGGAACCGGGGCAGGTGCCGGCTGTTGAAGTCAAACTCAAGCCGGCATTTTTCGGCGATGCGCACGGTGTTCTCCAGCGCCTCGGGGCAGTCGGGGAACAGCGCGGCCATTTCGTCGCCCGATTTGATATAAAACTCCTCTCCGGTAAAGCGCAGGCGGTTTTCGTCCTCGACCAGCTTGCCCGTCTGAATACACAGCAGCGCGTCGTGGATGGCGGCGTTTTCCCGCTTCAGGTAATGGGCGTCGTTGGTGGCCACCAGCGGAATGCCCGTCTCGGCGGACAGCCGCTTCAGCCCGGCGTTGACCGCGCGCTGCTCCGCAATGCCGTGGTCCTGCAATTCAAGGTAGTAGTCGCCCTCGTCAAAGAGGCCGCGGTAGCGCAGCGCCGTCTCTTTGGCGCCGTCGTAATTGCCCGCCGCCAGCTGCTGCTGGACCTGACCGGCCAGGCAGGCGGACAGGCAGACAAGCCCCTCGCAATGCTCCCGGAGCAGCTCGAAGTCGATGCGCGGCTTGCTGTAAAAGCCCTCGGTAAACCCCATGGAGCACAGGTAAATGAGGTTTTTGTAGCCTGTCTGGTTTTTGCACAGCAGCACAAGGTGGTAAGCCTCGCTGTCCAGCTCGTAGGTCTTGTCGAAGCGCGAGCGCGGCGCCACGTACACCTCGCAGCCGATGATGGGCTTGACGCCCGCCTTTTGGGCCGCCCGGTAAAAATCGACGGCGCCGTACATCACCCCGTGGTCGGTGATGGCCACGGCCGTTTGCCCCAGCTCCCTGACCCGCTCCATCAGCCGGTTGATGCGGCAGGCGCCGTCCAGCAGGCTGTATTCGGTATGTACGTGCAGATGGACGAAATCTTTCATCATCAAGAATCCTTTACACTTTTTCCGCCAGCTGCATCAGCCTGCGGATGCGGTTGTTGAGCCCCGGTCTGGTGATGGGCGGATCGAAAAGGGGCAGCATTTCGCTCAGCGAAAGCTCGGGGTTGCGCACCCGAATCTCGGCCGTTGCGCGCAGCGGGGCGGGCAGCGTCTGCAAAACGCCGCTTTCCCGCAGCCGCTCGATGGCGGCGATCTGCCGCGCCGCGGCGTCGATCGTCTTGTCGAGATTGGCCGTTTCGCAGTTGACCTTGCGGTTGACGTTGTTGCGCAGGTCCTTTTCCACCTTGCTCAGCATGAGCGTCATGGCGGCGCCCGTCGCCCCGGCGGCCGACAGAAAATCCTCAATCAGGGCGCTGTCTTTATAATAGAGCACATAATTGCCCCGGCGGGTCAAAAGGCCGGGGGCCATGTTCATATCGAGCAGCAGCGCCATGACCTGGCGCGACACGTTGTAATGCGACGTCACAAGCTCAAGGTGGTAGCTCTTTTCCGGGTCGGACAAATACCCCCCCACCAGAAACACGCCGCGCAGCAGGGCCGATTTGCAGCAGTCCTCCTCGACAAGCGCCCGGTTGAGCTGCAGCGCGATGCTCTTGCGCTGATAGCCGAAGGCGGCAAAAATGCGCTCCGCCGCGTCGCAGTCGTCGACGTGCAGCGCGCCCCCCTGCTCTTCCGCCTCGACGCGGAAGGCCGCGTGCAAAAGCGCGGCGGCACGGCGGCGCACGGCGGGGTTGTCCGACTGGATGCGCACCCCCGCCGCGCCGAAGCGGTTGGCGTAGAGCAGCATGCCCAGGCTTTCGGCCAGCATACAGCAGGGCGAGCCGAGCGAAAGGCGGCACAGTTCGTTTTTGGTTTCTGTTGTAAAGGACATAGGCTTTACTCCCGTCTGAGCAAAAAGCTGTCGTATTTTCCCAAAAGGCCGGGGCGCGGCGCGTACGTCTGGGCCGCCTGCATGATGGTGTAGGCCAGGCGAAGCGGGTCGTGGCGCGCATATTCGCTGCCCCGCGCCAGAATCTGGCCGCCGAACAGGCGAACCCCCATTTTTTCAAAAAGCTCCGGGTCGGGGAAAAGCTGCGCGCAGTTCTCGCCGCGGTACTTGGCCACAATGCGCGGGTGCACCGCCTGCGTGTTATACAGGCAGACGTCTACGACGCGTCCCCGCGCGTGGCGGTTGACGGCCTGCACATGCTGCGCGGCGGTATACCCCTCGGTTTCCCCCTCCTGCGTCATGATGTTGAGCACGTAAATCTTCAAGGCCGGCGAACGGCGCAGCGCCTGGCTGACGCCGTCGACCAGCAGGTTGGGAATGACGCTTGTGTACAGGCTGCCCGGGCCCAGAATGATGAGGTCCGACTGGTCGATGGCCTCGATGACCGAGGCGAGCGCCCGCGGCGCCTGCGGGTGCAGGGAAACCTGCTCTATGCGCAGGCCGCTCTGCTTTTTGGCCGCCGTGATGCGGGTTTCGCCGCACACGGTGCTGCCGTCCTCGAACAGGGCACGCAGCGTCACATCGCTGCCGGTGACGGGCAGCACCTTTCCGGTAACGGCCAGAAACTGGTTCATGCGTTCCACCGCCGCTTCAAAGCTGCCGCACACGCCGCACAGCGCCAGCAGAAAGAGGTTGCCGAAGCTCTGCCCCTTGAGGGTGCCGTCGGTAAAACGGTAGCTCAGCAGCTGGCTCATGGTGGTGCTGGTGTTGGCCAGCGATAAAATGCAGTTGCGGATGTCGCCGGGCGGCAGCATGCCGAACTCCTGCCGCAAAACGCCGCTTCCGCCGCCGTCGTCGGTGACGGTGACAATGGCCGTGATGTTGTCGGTGTACTCCTTCAGGCCGAGCAGCAGGGTCGAAAGCCCCGTGCCCCCGCCGATGGCCGTCACCTTCCGGCCCGATACCCGTGCGGCGCGCACCAGATCAAAGGCCGCGGCCGCGTCAAGCTCCTTGTAGTTCATGGCTATCCTTTCAAAATATCGCGGTGGCGCACATTGACGGCGTGCCCCGCCTGTCCCAGCCGTTCGGCCAGCTTGCGCACAATGGTGACCGAGCGGTGGCGCCCGCCCGTGCAGCCTATTGAAATGACCAGCGAGGTCCGCCCCTCTTCGATGTAGCGCGGCAGCAGAAAGTCAATCAGGCTGCCCAGTCTGCCGACAAACTCGCCGGCCGGCGGCGAGGCCATGACATAGTTGACGACCTCCTCGTCAAGCCCCGATTTTTCGCGAAGCTCGGAAACGTAAAAGGGATTGCGCAGAAAGCGCACGTCAAACACCATGTCGCTGTCGCGCGGGATGCCGTGCTTGAAGCCGAAGCTGCACAGGGTCAGCGCAATGCGCCGGCCCTCTTCGCAGAAAAGGCTCATCAGCTGGCTGCGCAGCCCGGCCGTCGTCAGGTAAGAGGTGTCTATCAGAAAATCGGCGCGCGTCCGCACGGGGTTGAGCAGCGTGCGCTCCTCGGCAATGGCCGCCACCAGCCCCTTTCCCTGCCAGTCCAGCGGGTGACGGCGGCGCGATTCCCGCTGCCGGTTGACCAGAACCTCGTCAGAGGCGTCGAGAAAGAGAATGCGGAAGGTAACACCGATGCGGCCCATCTCCTCCATCACCGAAAAAAGCTCGGCGCTGCAAAGGCCGCCCCGCGCGTCGACGACAAAGGCGATGCGCTTGTAGCGGCTGTCGGGAAAAAGCTCGGCAAAATGCGGTATCATGGCGACCGGCATGTTGTCGATGCAGTAGTATCCGATGTCCTCAAGCACGTCGACGGTCAGGCTTTTGCCCGCCCCCGACATCCCCGATATGATCAGGCATTCCATTTCCCCATCTCCCCTTTTCCCGCTGCCGCTACGCCAAAACGCGAATCTCGCGCTCCAGCGCAACGCCGGTCTGCGCCAGCACGGTCTGCTCGATGTGCTCCATCAGCCGCAGCACGTCTCCGGCCGTCGCGCCGCCCATGTTGACGATAAAGCCGGCGTGCTTGTCCGACACCCGCGCGCCGCCCGTCTGAAAGCCCTTCAGGCCGCACTGCTCGATGAGCTGACCGGCAAAACGCCCCTCCGGGCGCTTGTAGGCGCTGCCGGCGCTCGGGTACTGAAGCGGCTGCTTATCGCGACGCTGTGCGGCGAAGCCGGCCATTTTTTCTTCGATTTCCGCCCGGCTGCCCGGCTGCAAAAGCAGGCGCGAGGACAAAAGGACATAGCCGGGGTTTTCTTTGAAAAAGCTGCTGCGGTAGCCGAAGCGGTGCTCCGCCTGTGAAAACGTGCGCACGCCGCCCTCCGGCGTCAGCACCCGGGAGCTTTGCAGCACCTGCGACATTTCGCCGCCGTAGGCACCGGCGTTCATCACGACGGCGCCGCCCAGCGAGCCGGGAATGCCCTGCGCAAACTCCAGCCCCCGCAGGCTCAGCCGGGCAGCGGCGGCCGAAAGGCGCGACAAGGGCAGGCCGCAGCCGGCCTCAAGCCCGGTTTCCCCCACCGTCTCGCACCGGCACAGTCCGGCCGTCGAGACGACCAGCCCCCGGAACCCGGCGTCCGGCGCCAGCAGGTTGGAGCCGCGGCCGATGACGGCCGTTTTGATTTGGCGCCCGGCCGCGAAGCGCAGCAGCGCGCACAGCTTTTCCTCGGTGTCGGGAAGGGCCAGCGCATCGGCCGGACCGCCGATTTTAAAGGTGGTGTGCCGGCACAGGGGTTCGTTTTCCCGCAGCTCTATCTCGTGTTTTTGGCAGTATTCCAGCAAAAGCGCAGCCTCCTCAGCTTGATAACGGCGTTTCGGACGCGGCGGCCCCGGGCCGCCCCTCCCCAACGTCCAGATGGTAATATCATACCACAGACCGGCGAAAAAAGACAGAGTATATCCTCTTGCAAAAAGAAAAAGTCCGCCGGGCGGCGGATGCGAAAGAGCCGAACGGCTTTTGGGCTTTCGCAGAAAAAAAGACGCCTCTCGGGGCGTCTTTGCTACATCCGGCTTTTGATTTTTTCCAAAACGCCCTTTTCCAGCCGCGAGACCTGCGCCTGCGAAATGCCGACCTCGCGCGCGACCTCCATCTGGGTTTTGCCGTCGTAAAACCGCAGCGCCAGAATGCGCTTTTCGCGATCCGAAAGCTCGCTCATGGCCTGCTTCATCGATATCTGCTCCAGCCAGCTGTCGTCGGTGCTGCGGGGGTCGCGCACCTGATCCATGACGCAGATGGCGTCGCCGCCGTCCTGAAAAACCGGCTCGTACAGGGAAACCGGGTCGGCGATGGCGTCGAGCGCGAACACGACCTCCTCGCGCCGCACCTGCATTTCCCGCGCGATTTCCTCGACGGTCGGCTCGCGCTGGTTGCGGCACATCAGCTTTTCGCGCACCGTCAGCGCGCGATAGGCGTTGTCGCGCATGGAGCGGCTGACCCGCACCGCGCTGTTGTCGCGCAGATAGCGCCGGATTTCCCCGATGATCATGGGGACGGCATAGGTGCTGAAGCGCACCTTCTGCGCAATGTCGAAATTGTCAATGGCCTTGATAAGCCCGACGCACCCCACCTGAAACAAATCGTCCATCGGCTCTCCCCGGTTGGCAAACCGCTGAATGACCGACAGCACCAGACGCAGATTGCCCGCGATCAGCGCTTCCCGCGCTTTGCCGTCCCCCCGCTTGCTCTCGGCCAGCAGGCGCATGGTCTGCTCGTTTTTCAGCACGGTCAGCTTGGCGGTGTTGACGCCGCAAATTTCCACTTTAGACTGCATGAAAAGCCCTCCCGAGGTGTGATATACTCATTATTTCCTCGGGTTTTGCCCTTCATACGGCGGGCTTTTTTTGTTTGTCGTCACTTTTCGCAGGACAGTCCGGTATTTTGCCGCAAAGCGCGCTTTTGGCAGATTTTTCTCCCTTTTCCCCCGTCAAATCAGGCGCAGCATCTCTTTTTTCAGCCGCGTGATGATGCGCTTTTCCAGCCGCGATATGTAAGACTGCGAAATTCCCAGCCGGTCGGCCACCTCCTTCTGCGTCAGCTCGTCGCCGCCGCACAGGCCGAAGCGCAGCGTGATGATGGTGCGCTCGCGGGGGGATAAGCGCGTAAGGCAGCGCCCGAGAATCTCGCGGTCGGCGTCGTCCTCAATGGGCCGAAGGACGCAGTCCGGCTCGGTGCCCAGCACGTCGGAGAGCAGCAGCTCGTTGCCGTCCCAGTCGGTGTTCAGCGGCTCGTCGATGGAGACTTCCGACCGCTGCCCCGCGTTTTTGCGCAGATGCATCAGGATTTCGTTTTCCACGCAGCGCGAGGCGTAGGTGGCCAGCTTGGTGTTTTTGTCGGCCCTGTACGTGTTGACCGCCTTGATAAGCCCAATGGTTCCGATGGAAATGAGGTCCTCGATGCCGACGCCGGTGTTTTCAAACTTGCGCGCGATGTACACGACAAGCCGCAGATTGTGCTCGATTAAGACCTGCCGGATCTCCCTTTCGCTGCCGGTATAGCGCGACAGATACGCGCGCTCCTCCTCGGCGCTCAGGGGGGCGGGCAGGCTTTCCGACCCGCCGATGTAATACACCGGCGGCGCCGCACGCAGCCCCAGCCGGTGCAGCAGCCGCCATATCCAGATGCGCGCTCTGTCCCTTCTTTTCACTCTCATGCCCCGCCTTTCCCTGTCACAGTCCCAACACCGCCATGCACCCGTCGGGCGTTTCAATGCTTTTTTCCGCCGCTCCCACCAGCAGGTCGTCCTGACGCTGCCCATCCACTTTGATGCTGTCGGCGCGCAGCGCGAGAATCAGGCCGAAATCGCTTGACGCGTCGCGGTAGGGCACCAGGCTGAAAAGGCCCGGATGCAGCGCCGACAGCCGTTCGAAGCATTCGGCCGCCCCCAGCTCCGCGCAGCGCAGCAGCGTCTCGCGCGCCGCGCCGGAAAAGAGCGGGGCCAGCGCCGCGCCGCCCGTCACCGCCACCCGCTTGCCCGTCATTGGATCGCGCAGCAGATTGCCGCTGTCGACAAGGGCGCGCAGGCGCAGGCTGTGCTCTCCCACTCTGATCTCCACCTCGGCCGTGCGGCGCGCGACGCGCAGTCCTCCGCCCCCGAAAACCGCCCCGAGAATGCCGTAGGCCGCCGCCGAGGAAAGCAGCAGCAGCTTCGGCGAGATATTGAGATAGGGAACGCCGTTGCGCAGCGCCACCGTCTCCCCCTTGCCAAACAGCAGCGCCAGCGCCAGAACAATCCCCGCCAGCGCAAAGGAGACGCTGCAAAAAATCAGGCACAGGCGCAGCATGTGCCCCTTGCATTGCTTACCGAAGGCGACCGACGTGACGGCGGCGCACAGCAGGCATTTGCAAAGCGCCGACGGCAGCACGGGCAGGTCGGGGAAGAACAGAATCACCGAAAACAGCGCCCCCAGCGCCGCGCCGGAAAGCAGCCGAAGGCGCTTTGCGTACACGCCGCTGAAGCGCGCGGTGAGAAACAGCAGCAGGTAGTTGATGGCCAGATTCAGGACAAAGAGCACGTCTATGTAGATAATTTGCATCGCTTCCCCTCCGTCGGCGCGCCCGATGCCCGCCGGTTTCAGTATAGCCGCCGGTGCGGAAAAAAGCTGTCTGATTTTGCACCGCTACGGCGACGGCGCAAAGCGCCGGGCCTCCCCCTCTTTGTCCACGCACAAAACGCCGTACAGCGCCCCTTCGAGCCAAACCGGCGACACCAGGCAGAAAAAGGGCGCAAAGGCCATTTCCCCGCCGGTGCGCAGCGGAAACACAAGGTATTCCAGCCCATCATGGACTTTGTAGCGGACGTGCGAATCCCGCTGCGCGCACCGGCAGAGCAGCGGGTCGCGGTCCCCGCCGTAGCGGCGCGGAAGCGGGTCCATCGCGGCAAAGGCAAAGGGCAGCGGCGGCGTGCGGCGTTCGCCCGGCAGCGTACGCGTCACCTCGCCGTGCAGTATGCGGGACGCGCCGTGCAGCAGCAATGCCGCCTTGTGCAGCGGAAGGGTGCGGCGCACCAGAAAACGCCCCTGCTCCGGCGCCATGACGCCGAGCGAGACCCGCTCCCCGTCCGTGCCGTACACGGCGGCCCGGTAAATGAACCGCTCTTCAAACGGGCATTCGGCCCACACCGACACCTGCTTTTCCCCCACGCTCCACCCGACCTCGCCCACGCTTTGCCCGTCCAGCCAGAGCTTGCATCGATACATGTCCCCTCACCTCGTCCCCCGGCGCGCTGCGGCCGTCTTAAGAGAGAATATGCTTCTCACGCCGCCCGTATGCACGCAAAAAAGCAGCCCCGCGGGGCTGCTTTGACAAACCGGTTATGCGGTGCGCAAGGGGCTTTTCGCGCAGGTTTTGGCAAAAACGCCCGTTCTCTCCTTCAAAAGCTGCGCGGGCGCGGGCCGCCAAAGCCCAAAAGCCCCGCGGACCGGAAGGCCCGCGGGGCAGGATGGCTACTGAATGGTATAGGCGCCGTTGACCAGCAGCGTGGCGGCGCTTGTCGCGCGGATGCCGCGGCCCTTGATGGTGACGATATACAGGTTGTTGGCGCTCAGGCTCTCGCCGTTTGAAAGGTCGGTGCCCGACGACAGGTTGATAAGCCCCGGCGAGCCCGAGGCCACGCACTGCGCCGAGCCGATGCGCAGCAGAATCTCGCAGCCGACCTCGCCGGAAAGGGTCTTGCCGTTTTCCAGCTTGATGACCTTCCAGCCGTTGGCCGCCGTCTGTCCGCCGGGCGCGCTTTCGCCGAGCTGCGCCAGAACGGCGTCAGTCACCGCCCGCACCAGCTCGGCGCTCGGCGCAGCCGAGGCGCCCATTTCGGCCACCCTTTTGTCAACCTCGGACTGAATGGACGACAGTTTATCCGAAATCAGGCCGTCAAACTCCGCTGCCTTGCGGTCAAAGACCTCGTTGATTTTGGCGTTGGCTTCCGGCATGAGCACGTCGTTTATGTAGCTCAGCGTGACCAGCGGGTCCTCTTTTGAGCCATATTCGGCGGCTACGGCCAGATAGCAGGTCGTCATCAGCGTGACGAGCAGCACGGCGGCCAGCGACAATGTCCATTTTCGGCTTTTCAAACCTCATCCCTCCAGGCTGTTTTCCACGTCCCCGCTCTGCAGGCCGAAGCTGACGGCAATGGCGTCGTCGACCCTGTGCATGGCGCCATGATCGAGACAGCCCATTCTTTCACGCAGGCGTTTTTTGTCCAGTGTCCGAATTTGCTCGAGCAGCACAATCGAGTTTTTCGACAGGCCGCAGGTCCGCGCCGCAATTTCGATGTGGGTGGGCAGCCGCGCCTTGTTCTGCTGCGACGTAATGGCCGCCGCAATCACGGTCGGGCTGTATTTGTTCCCCACATCGTTCTGCACGATCAGCACAGGCCGCATACCGCCCTGCTCGCTGCCGACGACGGGACTCAAGTCGGCGTAATAGATTTCACCACGCCGTACCGGATTATTGCGATCCATTCTCTCACGCTCCGCAGGAAAAGTGTCGGACAAGTCCGCAACAGTATTTTTCCACGCGAACGCGGGTTTTAGTCATCGCACCTTTTGTTTCCGCGCCGGTGAAGTCTTTGCGTACTGCCTCCCATTCCAGCCTATGCAAAAGCAGACAAAATGGCGCACGGCGGCGGTCGAGCTTTGGTTTATCTTATCATTTTTTCGCGCCGAGATCAACCGGCTTGGGTGTTTTTGCCCGAATCGGGCGGTAAAAAGGTCAGATTTCTGACCGTCATCGACATCACCATCTGCCCGTCGAGGTAAAACTCGGCGCGCGTCACCGCCAGCGTGCCGCCGTCGAGCCAGATGCGCTTGCAGCCCGCGTACTCCCCGCCGTCCGTCTCATAGGTCAGCGCAATGTCCCCTTCCGCTTCTCCGGCGCAGTAATCGACGGGGACTCCGCCCGCCAAGTCGTCGATGACGCCGGCCAGCGCGTCGGCCGGCACAAAGCCGCTGACCGGCGGCAGCAGCGTCTCGACGGCGACCTCCTCGTACTCGATTTCGGCCCTTCCCGCAAAGGTGCGGGCCGAGATGCCGGCCAGGCTTTCCGGCTCGATCAACGTCGCGGTCGAAATGCCGCCGCTTCGCGTAAACGAAATGACATAGTCGGCCAACACCCCGCTGTGGGTGGTGATGGCGGCCTCAGCCGCAATTCCCTCCGCCTGCGTATAGGCCGCCTGCAGCCGTCCGATGTCAAAGTCTGCGCCCGTATCGCCGCAGCCGGACGCCGACAGGCAGACTGCCAGCAAAAGCGCAAGCGCTCCTCCTTTTTTCACACCGATCCCTCCCGTAAAAGCAGTATCGGTGGATATGTATGGAAAGGAGCCTGCCGTTATTCGCCCGTTGCCACGCAAAAGGCGACGGCGTAGTCTCCGCTGTGCGAAATGGACAGCGCAAAGCTCACGCCGCCGTAGCGCGCCTGCGCCGCCCCGTGCAGGCGCAGCAGGGGCATTCCCGCCTCGTCGTGGCCGATTTCCAGCTCGCGCGGCAGCAGCCCGAACAGCCCGCGCCCCAGCGCCTTGGCCGCGGCCTCTTTGGCGCAGTACAGCCCGGCCGCCGTCTGGGCGGGGTGGGGGCTTTTTTGAATGTAGCTCTGCTCGTTTTCCGTATAAATCTCCCGGACAAAGGCCGGCGTGCGCAGCAGGCGGTCAAAACGTGCACTCACTTCGATGTCGACTCCCGAACGCAGGCGCATGGAGCTCCCTCCCTGTTCAAAACGTATTTCGGGTCGTACATGACGCGCGCGTGGCTCTTTTTGATGACCTCGCGCCGCAGGCACTGCCCCGTTCTCTTGTCGATGCAGGTCCGCACCACCTCGTTGTTGCGGTAGTACACCCCGTTTTCACAGGTAAAGCACTCCCGCTCCGCCCGGATGTGGTATTTGACGTCCAGGGGGTGCTCGGCCCGCAGCTCGCCGCACAGATAGGTGTCGGTGGTGTACACCACCAGCTGAAAGGTCTGGTCGGTGTTGTTGCGAAAGCGGTAATCCAGATAGTTGTAAACGATGGAGGTCCCCACGCCGAAGGGCACCTGCCGCCCGAAGTCGGGGAAGAGATCGTAGGCGTCGTGGTGATGGTGCTCGACGATGTCGAGCGGGCTGTGCAGCACCAGCCAGTGCAGCAGATTGGTAAACTGGCACATGCCGCCGCCCACGCCGCTTCGGGTCTGCCCGCCGCTGATGGTCAGTCCCTCGCGGTAGCCCTTGCGGGCCGTACAGGCCCCCACAAGGTGCCAGAAGGAAAAGACCTGCCCCGGCCGGATGAGAACGCCCGACACGCGGGGCGCGGCAAGGGCCAGATTGACGGCCTTGTTCTCCTGCAGGCGCATATCGACCTCGCCCAGCCGGCGCCGAATGAGCGAGCGGTGGGCGCAGATGAGCTGCGGCAGCCTTTCCTCCTGCTTTTGATGCGCCAGACGCCCGGCGCTGCACAGGTTGCTCACATGCCGCACCATCCGGCACTTCCACACGGAAACCCGGTAGGCCGCGGGGCCGAGCTGGCAAAACAAACGCCGCTGCTTTTCCATTTTATTCCCCTCCCATCTTCCGCGCCAGCGCGAGCAGCGGGTCTCCCCTCAGCCCGTCCGGGCCGACCAGCCCCGGGTCTGCGCAGGTGATGAACCAGACGGTATCGCCGCGCACGGCAATCGACTCCATGCCGCAGCGCCACGCCGCGTCCAGCCCGGGCACCTCGGCCGGCTCAAAGCTTTCCGGCTCCCGCGTGAAAACGGCCCTGCGCATGAGCACCGGCACAAGGTCCATCGCCCGCGCGTGCGAGGTCATCTGATAAACGTCCTGATACATCCACACGGCCGCGTCCGCGCCGCTCTCGACACATTCATAGGTGTCCCACTGCCGCGCCGCCAGCGACCGGGTCTTTTCAACGGTGCTGGGCTTTTCGAGGTAATTGGTGGTGCGCTCGCCCTCCCACCCCATGTCGCGCAGCACAAGGTACGGGCCGTCGGCCGCGGCCGGCATGTCGTACCGCTTGATGGTGCACAGCTGCACGGCGGTCAGCACCACGCAAAGAAGGCACAGGCCGTTCAGCAGGCCGTTGACCGTGCGGTGGACAACCGGCCGGCGCCCCGGCGAATGGTCGATGGGGCGTCCGCTTTTCAAGCGGCGGTACAGCAGCGTGGTGCAGACGGCGCCGCGCACCAGCTGGTAGATTCCCTGCACCAGCAGCAGAAGCCACAGCAGCATGATGGAGGTCACGCGCACCCACCGCAGCCGAATCTCGCAGCCCCAGCCGTCCAGCACCCCGGAAAGGCTGCCGCGCACCGAGGCTGTCAGCAGCAGGTAAAGGCCCAGCACCAGCACAATGGGCAGCCAGCCGAGGCGATAGCTGCGGCGCAGGGCCTTGAGCGTGGCGGCCTGCTGGCGCGGGTCGGTGTAAAACTCCGGCGCATCGCTGCTTTCCGGCGCGCAAAAGACGTTGATCAGCCCCGCCGACGTCACATAGCGCCAGCCGCAGTCCTCGTACAGGGCGATCTGCTCGTCCGGCAGCCCCTGCTCGTCGGGCGAGGCCGACGGCGACAGCTCGATGCGGTACCTGAGCCGCTGCGGCTCGCCGCGGCGGAACCGGCTGAGATGAACGCCGCGCTTTTCCAGAATCCAGCCGCGCGCCGCCATGTCGGCGTAGTATTTTTCCGTTTGGCCCACCGCGTACTGCTCGGGGTGAAAGGCATACTTTTTCTTCATTGCTCGTCCTCCAGAATGCGGCCGTCCCGCACCATTTGCTGAAGCCTCTGATATTCCAGCCGCAGGGCCTGACGCCCGGCGTCGGTAATGGCGTAATTCTTGCGCCGCTCCTCCTCGCCCGTCAGCACAATGAGCCCCTCTTTTTTCATCCGGCTCAAAACGCCGTACAGCGTCCCCGGCCCCATCTCCATCCGCCCGCCCGACAGCTCGCGGATGCGCTGCATCATGCCGTAGCCGTGCCCGGGGTGCAAAAGAGCCAGCAGAATGTAAAACATGGCCTCGGTCATGGGCTGCTGCTCCGGCATTCCGTATTCCCCCCTTTATTATGCCATGCGTTATATCGCGTAACATAATAGTAACAGATTTCCCGCACTTCCGCAAGAGGGAAAAATAAAATGCTTGCACTTTTTTGCGGAATGTGGTATAAAGAGGTGTAAATATCGTAAAATGCGATGACGGAGAGAGTAGCGGGCACCTTCCCCTGCGACAGAGAATGGCGGTCACCGGTTGAGAGCCGCCTGCATCGGAGCGCTGCGTGAAGTTCACTCCCGAGCACCGGCGTGGAACCCTTTTGGCAGTAGACGCCGGCGGACGGCCCCGTTACGGCCGCAGAGCGCCCGCCTTTGGCGGGAAGCAGGGTGGTCCCGCGGAAGTGTGCTTTCGTCCCTTTTGGGGCGGGGGCGTTTTTTTATGTCTGTGATAAGAGGGGACTGCGTCCCCCCTTATCGCGCGCTGCGCTTGCTATCCCCCCTCCGCCCTGCCGGGCGGTTTCGCCGCCGCGCCCGCGGCGCTTGGGGCGGTGAAGGTGCCGTTTTGCGGAGTCAATCCGCCAAACGGCAAACCGGGTTTCGGGGACTGTGTCCCCCCTTATCGCGCGCTTCGCTTGCTATTCCCTCCTGCCGGGCGGTTCCGCCGCCGCGCCCGCGGCGCTTGCACTTCCCTCCTGCCGGGCGGTTTTCGTTTTTTCTGTTTTCAATATTTTATATCATACAAGGAGCTGTTGACATTGAAGCTGCGACTGAAGCAAATCTTGGAAAACGCGCTCAGTGACATCAAAGGCGCCACCTCAAAAGAGGCGCTTGAGAATGCGCGCGTCCGCTATCTTGGCAAAAAAGGCGAGCTGACCTCCATTCTGCGCGGAATGGGCGCCCTGAGCGCCGAGGAACGCCCCGTGATGGGGCAAATCGCCAACGAGGTCCGCGCCTCGATCGAAAAGGCGCTCGAGGACGCCGCCACTGCCATCGAGCGTCACGCCTTTGACGCCCGCATGGCCCGGGAAACCATCGACGTCACCGTGCCCGGCAAAAAGCCGGTGCTTGGCAAAAAGCACCCGCTCAACATCGTGCTCGACGAGCTGTGCGACATTTTTATCGGCATGGGCTTTTCCCTTGCCGAGGGGCCTGAAGTCGAGCTGGACTACTACAACTTCGAAGCGCTCAACATTCCCAAAAACCACCCCGCGCGCGACACGCAGGACACCTTTTACATCGACGACAACATCGTGCTGCGCACCCAGACCTCGGGCATGCAGATTCGCACCATGGAAAAGCAGCAGCCGCCCATCCGCATGATAGCGCCGGGCCGCGTATTCCGCTCCGACGCCGTCGACGCCAACCACTCCCCCGTTTTCCACCAAATCGAGGGTCTGGTCGTCGACAAGGGCATCACCATGGGCGACCTCAAGGGCACGCTGGAGATCTTCGCAAAGCGGCTGTACGGCGACGACACCCGCGTGCGCTTCCGCCCGCACCACTTCCCCTTTACCGAGCCGAGCGCCGAAATGGACATGATGTGCTTCAAGTGTCAGGGCGAGGGCTGCCGCCTGTGCAAGGGCGAGGGCTGGATCGAAATCCTCGGCTGCGGCATGGTGCACCCGCGCGTGCTCCGCACCTGCGGCATCGACCCCGAGGTCTATTCGGGCTTTGCCTTTGGCATCGGCCTGGAGCGCATTGTCATGCGCCGCTACAAAATCGACGACATGCGCCTTCTGTTTGAAAACGACGCGCGCTTCCTGTCGCAATTTTAAGGAGGGACTCTGCTATGAAACTGCCGTATCAATGGCTGCAAGAATACACCGACGTACATGAAAGCCCCAAAAGCTATGCCGCGCGCATGACCATGACCGGTTCCAAGGTCGAGGGCTGGGAATCGCCCGCCGACGAAATCAAAAAGGTTGTCATCGGCCGCGTGCTTTCCGTCAAGCCGCATCCCCACGCCGACAAACTGGTCGTCTGCGAGGTCGACGTCGGCAGCCGCACGCTGCAAATCTGCACCGGCGCGCCCAACGTCTGCGCCGACGCGCTGGTGCCCGTCGCGCTGGACGGCGCCATTCTGCCCGGCGGCCACGCCATTGCGACGACCACCATGCGCGGCGAGCTTTCGCAGGGCATGATGTGCTCTTTTGCCGAGCTGGGCCTGACCCAAAGCGACGTTCCCTACGGCGACCCCGACGGCCTGCTGCTGCTGCCCGAGGGCAAGCCGGGCGACGACATCTGCCCCATGTTCGGGCTGGACGACGTCATTTTCGATTTTGAAATCACCCCCAACCGCCCCGACTGCCTGAGCGTCATCGGCCTTGCGCGCGAAAGCGCCGCCTCCTTCGGCCGCGAGCTGCGCCTGCACACTCCCATCGTGCGGCAGACCTCCGGCGACATTCACCAGCTGCTTTCGGTCGAAATCCAGGCCCCCGACCTGTGCCGGCGTTACAGCGCCGCCATGGTCAAGAACATCAAAATCGAGCCTTCGCCCGAGTGGATGCGCGAGCGCCTGCGCAACGCCGGCATCCGCCCCATCAACAACATCGTCGACATCACCAACTACGTCATGCTCGAGTACGGCCAGCCCATGCACGCCTTTGACTACGCCTGCATCGAGCAGAACAAAATCATCGTGCGCCGCAGCGGGGAAAACGAGGTCATCACCACTCTGGACGGCCAGCAGCGCCGCCTCGCGCCCGAAACCCTGCTCATCGCCGACCCGGTCAAGGGCGTCGGCATCGCCGGCGTCATGGGCGGCGAAAACAGCGAAATCACCGAAAGCACCCGGATGGTCGTTTTTGAAAGCGCCACCTTCTCCGGCCCGAGCGTCCGCGTCGCCTCGCGCCGCATCGGAATGCGCACCGAGGCTTCGGGGCGCTTTGAAAAGGGCCTGGACTGCGAAAACACCCTGCCGGCCCTGCTGCGCGCCTGCGAGCTGGTCGAGCTTCTGGGCGCCGGCGAGGTCATCGGCGGCGTCATCGACGCCTACCCCTCGCCCAAGCAGCCGCGCGTGCTCCCCTTTGAGCCCGACAAAATGCGCGCTTTGATCGGCGCCGACATCCCCGAAAGCGACATGAAGGCCAGCCTTCTCGCCCTCGGCTTCGGCGTCGACGGCGGCAAGGTCACCGTACCCTCGTGGCGCGACGACGCCGAGGACATGGCCGACCTGGCCGAGGAAGTGGCCCGCATGTACGGCTATGACAAAATCACGCCGACCCTGCTGAGCGGCGCCACCACCATCGGCGGCCTCAACGACTGGCAGCGGTTTGAGCACGCGCTGCGCGACGCCTGCATCGCGGCCGGGTTTATGGAGGTTGTCACCCTCTCCTTCCTCGGCCCCAAGGTCTTTGACAAGCTGCGCCTGCCCGCCGATTCCCCCCTGCGCACGGCCGTCGCCATTCAAAACCCGCTGGGCGAGGACCAGAGCCTGATGCGCACCACGCCGCTGCACTCCATGCTCGAGGTCGCGGCGCGCAACTACAACTTCCGCAACCCCGCCATGAACGGCTTTGAGCTTTCGACCACCTACACCCCCGCCGTCAAGGACGGCCGGGCCGACCTGAGCGTTCTGCCGGCGGAAAACCGTATTCTCACCCTGATGAGCTACGGCCACGGCGATTTCTACACCCTCAAGGGGGCCGTCGCCGCCATTTTGGACACCGTATCGGTTCCCGGCCTCGAGGTTCTGCCCTGCACCGACAACCCCTCTTACCACCCGGGCCGCTGCGGCACGCTGATGGTTCAGGACCGGTGCGTCGGCGTCATGGGCCAGATTCACCCGCTCTGCGCCCAAAGCTACGGCATCGGCGCCGAGGTCTATCTGGCCGAGCTTGACATGCACAAGCTGATGGCGCTGCGGAACACGGTCAAGGTCTACCGCTCGCTGCCCAAATACCCCGCCACCACCCGCGATCTCGCCGTCGTCGTGCGCGAAAGCGTCACCGTGCTCGAGCTGGAAAAGGCCATTTCCGCTGCCGCCGGCGAGCACCTTGAGGCCATCTCGCTCTTTGACGTTTACCGCGGCGCGCAGGTGCCCGACGGGCAGAAGAGCGTCGCTTTCTCGCTGTCCTTCCGCTGCTTCGATCGCACGCTGACCGACGCCGAGGTGGACGAGGCCATGTCCCGCGCCCTCCGGGCTTTGGAAAAAGAATACCAGGCGGTGCTCCGCGCATAATATTATCGCTTTACTTTACGCCGGACACGGTGTATAATAGGCCTATACTGTACCGCAGGGAGGATTGAATAATGCTCGACGGCACGCGCAAGTTCACCATCGCAGATGAAGCCGATCAGGAGATGAAGCGTATCCTGACCACTGTTTACGACGCTTTGCGTGAAAAGGGGTATAACCCCATCAACCAAATCGTCGGGTATATTCTGTCAGAAGACCCGACCTACATCACCAATCATTTGAACGCCCGCAGCCTCATCCGCAAAATCGACCGCGATGAGCTGCTGCAGGAACTGGTCCGGCAGTATCTGGCCGACTGACCCCCGCCGATTTGACCAAGGTTCCCCTGCCTGTGCGGGGGAACCTTTTTCTTTTAAATGAGTTGAACCGGCGCCGCCGGTGCGCTATAATCATAAATCATACCGTCACACGCATTATCGAGAGAAGGTTTCCGCTTATGATCTCCCCCCAAACGCAAGCCCCGCCCCACGCCGCGCTCTTCCGCCGGCCCTTTGCCCCCTATGCGGCCGTCCCCCTTTGGGCGCTTTTCTGCCTGCTTGTCATCGAACTGTTCAACCACAAGGCCTTTACCGAAGGGCTGTCGGGCTTTCTGTCCTTTGTCCGCGGGGCGCCGCTGGCCCTCTGCGTCAACTTCCTCATCATTTTCCTGACCTTTGCGCCGGCCTTTTTCTTCAAGCGGCGTCTTTTTTACTGCGTGCTCGCCTCGTCCGTCTGGCTGGCCGCCGGCTGCGTCAACGGCTTCATTCTGCTCAACCGCATGACGCCCTTTACCACGGCCGACCTTTCCATGGTCAAAGCGGCGTTTGACATGCTGCCCAACTACTTTTCGCCGGCGGGCGCCGCTGCGCTGGCGCTGGCCGTTGCGCTGGTGCTCGCCCTGCTCGTCTTTCTGTTTGTCAAAGGCCCCCGCTCTTCGCAGCCGGGGCGCGTCCGCCTGCTCTGCGGCCTTTGCGCGCTGGCGCTTTCCGGCGCTCTGTTTTCCGGCTTTTACGCGCTGGCCTTCCATACTCATCAGCTGACCGGCGTCTTTTCCAATCTGGCCTTTGCCTACGAGGACTACGGCTTTTCCTACTGCTTTTTGCAGACGTGGCTCAACAAGGGCATCCGCCGCCCCAGCCCGTACAGCGCCTCGGCCGTCGCCGCCGTCCGCGAAAAGGCCGACGCCCTTTGCTCTTCCGACCCGCAGACCGACGTCAACGTCGTTTTTGTCCAGCTGGAATCCTTCATCGACCCTTCGGAGATCAAAAACCTGACCCTTTCGCAAGAGGCCGTTCCCAACTGGAGGGCGCTGTCCGAAGCCTTCAGCTCGGGCTACCTGTCGGTGCCGGTGGTCGGCGCGGGCACCGCCAACACCGAATGTGAGGTGCTGACCGGCATGAGCACCCGCATGTTCGGCCCAGGCGAGTACCCCTATAAAACCTGCCTGCGGCGGCAGACCGCCGAGTCCCTTGCCTATAATCTGAAAGAACTCGGCTACGCCGCGCACGCCATTCACAACTTCAGCGCCACCTTTTACAACCGGCACGAGGTGTACGCCCACCTCGGCTTTGACGACTTCACCTCGCTGGAATACATGTCCGACGTCGGGAGAACGCCCAACAACTGGTACAAGGACGACGTCCTGACGGAATACATCACAACCGCACTCGACACCACGCCGGATTCCCCTGACTTTGTCTTTACCGTTTCGGTGCAGGGCCACGGCAAGTACCCCCTCGAGCCGGTGATCGAGTCGCCGGCCGTCCGGGTTTCGGCCTGCCCCGACCCGGAGCTTCTCCCGGCCTACGAGTACTACGTCAATCAGGTTTACGAAATGGACGCCTTTGTCGGCCAGCTCGTCGAGGCCCTTTCCGCCCGCGGGGAAAAGACAGTGCTGGTGCTTTACGGCGATCATCTGCCCGTTTTGCAGCTCGAGGCCGGCGACATGCGCTCGGGCAGCCTGTTCAAAACGCAGTACGTCATCTGGGACAATTTCGGCCTTGCGCAGAGCCATCAGGACCTTTTCGCCTATGAGCTGTCGTCGCAGGTGCTGCGCCGCCTTGACATTTCGACGGGGCTGTTCAACCGCTACCACCAGACCGCGTCCGACTCCCCCAGCTACCGCAAGGGGCTTCGGCTGCTGCAATACGACGCCCTGTACGGGCAGGGCTTTCTCTACGGCGGCCCCTCGCCCTACGCCCCCACCGCGCTGGCCATGGGCATGGAGCCCATCGACGTCACCGGCATTTCCCCCACCCGCGACGGCTGGCTGATCAGCGGCAAAAACTTCACTCCCTACTGTCAGATCGAGTCCGGCGGCCGCGTCCTCGAAACCGAGTACATCAGCGCTTACCTGCTCAAGGTGCTGGACGACCCCGAAACGACCACGCCCGCCGATCTCTCCGTCCGGGTGGTGGACAAGCACAACACGACCCTCAGCATCACCGAATAGCCCGCCGCGCGCCGGCGGGAAAAACCCCGCCCGCTTCCGCGGGCAAAGTCAACCATTTTGCGCGGCGCTGTTGACATTGTGCTCTATCTATTATGTCAAGGCCCTGTATCAGGATATCAAAGCCGCAATGGATACTTTTAAAGAGCACGAGAGCCATGCGGCAACGAACGCTGCGGCGCCGGCGGCGCTTTCGCCCGCGGACGAGCTTAAAAAGTTCAAGGAGCTGCTCGACATGGACGTTATCACCCAAGAGGAGTTTGACACCAAGAAAAAGCAGCTGCTCGGGCTGTAATGCATACGACAAAAAAGGAGCGGAGCGCGTACCCCGCTCTTTTTTTGTCTGCCCGAAGGCCTCTCCCGGCCGGCCCGCAGAATCCTGCCGCCTTCCTTGGCGCATTTTTTTGGGGGTGCGTTTGCACGCAGCGCCGCTCCCCTGTGTCCGGGCGGATGTATCGGGCGGCGGGCGCGGCAGGACACGCAAAGCGCAAATAAATATCCCCCGGCCTAGCCGGGGGTATTTCTTAGACGGGCGAAGCCCTATGTTACCAGCCACGCCTCATGCG
>CAKUPI010000004.1 GCA_934675045.1 uncultured Eubacteriales bacterium | reverse complement strand
TCCTGATAGGCCTGCCGCTCCGGCGTGATAAAGAGCTTGTCGTGGGGCAGGCCGTCGTCCTTTGCCCCGGCGTCCGGCGCATCGCCCTTTTCCGGCTGCGAAAGCCCGGCCTGCCTCTCCTCCGGCGGCGCATTCTCCGGCGGCGCGTCCTCCGGCGGCTGTGCGGGTTCAGAGCGCAAAAGCCCCGCTCCCGCAAACAGCACGGCCAGCAGCACGGCCAGCAAAGCCGCGGTCCGTCTGCCGCTCATACCGGCCTCCCCTCCCGTGTGTTTCAGGTGTTTTCCAAAGCGCGCACCCGCGCTGTGATCTTCAAAAAGGTCTTTCGGTGCTGCCGGTAAAAGGCGGTGACGATGCGGTTCATCACCCGCTCGCTGTCCTCCAGATTGGCGGCCGGAAGCATGACGACGTACTGCGCGCCGTTGTATTTGGCGACGACGTCACCGCGGCGCAGGCTGCCGACAATGACCTCGCGCAGCTGGTCCATGGTCACGCCCAAAACGTCGAGCGGCGGGATTTCACCGCCCGGCGTGGACACCGTCAGCAGGCCGATGTGCACCGACACGCCCGTCCGGGCCACCCGCCGGGCCTCCAGCCGGTAAACCTCCCGGAAAAACCCGTACTCGCAGTAAAAGGCCCCCGGACGCAGGGCCGCTTCGCGCAAATCGCTCTGAATGACCTGCAAATCGGTTTCCAGCGCCTTCTCGCTCTTCATGATCTGCGCGTACAGCGCCCGCAGCTCCTCCGACGGGCGCACGCCCAGGTTGCGGTACAGGGTGTCGGTCGCCGTTTCGTAATGCGCCAGCGCCGCCGCGTTTTTCCCCTGAAGCAGCAAAGCGCGGATGACAAGGGTGTGAATCTCCTCGTCCAGCGGGTCCAGCTGGCTGGCTCTGGTGCACACCTCGCCCATTTCCTCGTAAAGCTGCGCCTGCTCCAGCCGCGCGGCAAAGCCCTTCACGGCCTGCAGGTACAGGCCGTGGTAGTGCGTCGACAGCTGAATGACCCAAAGCTGACCGCTCAGCTTGGGCAGAAAGTCGTTTGTGTACAGCGCGACCGCCTCGCGGTAGCGCTCCAGCCTCCGGCTCCCCGCCCCGGTCGCCGCCTGCCGGCACAGGCGCTCAAAACGGTCGACGTCGGTGACACATTCCACCTCGGGGCGCCACGCATAGGACCCGCGCTGCGAGGCGATCGGCTGAAAATCCTCTCCGAAGTACTCCTCCAGCATGGTGCGGATGCGGTGCAGCAGCGTTTTCAGCGCGTTTGCCGGGTTGGCGCTGTTGTCGTCCGGCCAGAACAGGTCAATCAGCTCGCTTTGCAGAACGTCGCGATCGCGGTGCACGATCAAATAGGCCAAAACGCTCCACAGCTTGAGCGATCGGTTGATCTGATCGCTCAAAACGACCCCTTTCCAGCGGATCTGTATGCCCCCGAGCAGGGAAATTTCCATTTGCTCGGCCGCCGGCTTCTTTTTTCTGCCCATCAACCTCACCCCTCTTCCGGGCAATATAACATTTCTCGCAGCGCTTGTTTTTTTCCCTCTTAAATTATAACCTTTTCCCTCGAAAAAAGAAAGTCCCTTTTTGCGCAAAAAGCCCGTATTTATCGGGCTTTCGGCCAATGCAAAGGCCCGGAAGGCCAAAGGCCTTCCGGGCGCTTTTTCCGTGTTACAGGTGAGTGTCAAACCACGCCGCGATTTCCTCTAAGCGGGTGATGCGGTTTTTGGGCTTGCCCGAGCGGGACAGGCCGTGGTTTTCTCCGCCGAACAGAACGATCCGGCTGTCCACGCCGTGACGGCGCAGCGTCGTGAACATTTGCAGCGGCTCGCTCAGCCAGCAGCGGTAGTCCTCGTAGGACTGGATGAACAGCGTCGGCGTCTTGGCCGCGGGCGCGTACTTAAGCGGCGACGTGTTCCACATGGTCTCAAAGCCCTCCCACGGGTCGGTGCCCATCTGGCCCAGGTTGTGGTAGTAGCCGATGTCGGTGGTCAGGCACTTGGACAGGTAGTTGGAGATGGAGCGCTGCGCGCAGGCCGCCTTAAAGCGGTCGGTGTGCCCTATCATCCAGTTGACCATAAAGCCGCCGTAGCTGCCGCCGCAGCAGGCCAGCCGTTCGCTGTCCAGCTCGGGGTAGCGGCGCAGCGTTTCGTCGGTGAACTCCATCAGGTCCTGATAGTCGATGGTGCCCAGCTTGCCGGTCAAATCGGCAAACTGCTCGCCGCGGCCGTCGCTGCCGCGCGGGTTGGTGTAAAAGACGAAATAGCCGCGCGCGGCCAGCGCCTGCATTTCGTGAAAGTACACCGTGCCGTAAGAGCCCTTGGGCCCGCCGTGAATTTCCAGCACGCCCGGGAACTTCTTCCCCTTTTCAAAGCCGCGGGGCTTGAGCACATAGCCGTCCAGCTCCCAGCCGTCCTTGTTCTTAAAGGTAAAATGCTCGGGCACGGCCACTTCGTGGGTCTGGAAATACTCCTCGTTGAAGCCGCTGATGCGCCGCTGCACGCCGGTGTCGAGGTCGAGCGAGTACAGCTCGGGCAGGCGCATGTCACGCATGCCGATGAAGAGCACGCTGCGGCCGAACACGTCAAAGCTGAGCACCGAGCCCTCGTGCTGCATGTGCACCTCGGTGCAGCCCTTGCGGTCGAGGGAGATGAGATGCCCGTCGCCGTGTACCGTGCGCAGCATGTAAATCCGGCCGACCGAATATTTAAGGGTGCGGCCGCCGCCGTAGGCGCTGTCGGTGCTGACGCCGTCTCCGACGTCGGCGTCGGGGAAGGGCAGCTCGCAGACCTCGCCGCTTTGCAGGTCAACCCGGTAATAGCCCGGGTTTTTGCCCGGCCACTCGTGCTTGTGCCCCGTGAAGAACACATAGCCGGTGGTATAGCAGATATTTCCGACGCTCATGCCGCTCTGCGGCACCAGCGTGCGCGTTTTGCGGGTGGCCAGGTCATACAGCCACAGCCCGCCCTGCTGCCGGTCGACGCCGTCAAGCGGCTCGGCTCCGCAGTAGAGCACCTTGTCGTGCCCGGGGCTGAGGCGGGCGTCCTTCACGTCGAAGTTGGGCTCGGTAATGGCCGTCAGCTCGCCGCTTGCGCAGTCGTAGACCTTGGCCGTCCGCCGCAGCTTGTTGATGACGCCCCGCCCGTTGAACCAGAAGGGCAGCTCGTCAAAGACCTCAAAGTCCACGCCCTTCTGCGCGTGGAACTCGCGCTCTTCCTTCTCCTTCGCCAAATCGGTCGTGCACACCACCAGATACCGGGTGGCATCGATTTTGCGGATGCTGTCCACCTTTTCCGGAATGTCAAAGGCGAGCTGCTCCTCTCCGCCCGTGATGGGCAGCCGGTAAAAGGCGGTGTGCCCCTCGGCCACCTTGCCCCGCGTCACCGACGAAAAGAGCACCGAATCGTTGTCGAGCCAGATCAGCTTTCCGGGCTTGCAGCCGCTTGTCATCGGCTTGATTTTTCCGGAATCCACCTCGTAAAGCCACAGGCGGGTTTTGTAGGCGTTGGCTTCCTCCTCGGGCTGATGGGCGAAAAACACGGCGTTTTTGCCGTCGGGCGAATAGGAAATGTCCGAGAGGAAGGTAAAATCGTAAAAGTCGCGGATTTCAATTTTTTTACTCATGGCTGTCTCATCCCTTCAGGTGTGCGTTCATCCAGTTTGCAATCTCCTCCATGCGCCGAATGCGCGAGCGCGGACGGCCGGTGCGGGAAAGGTCGTGGTTTTCTCCCTTGAACAGCACAAGGCGGCTTTCGACGCCGTGCATCTTCAGGGCGGTGAACATGGAGAGCGCCTCGACCAGATAGCAGCGGTAGTCCTCTTCGGAGTGGATAAACAGCGTAGGCGTCTTGGCGTTGGCCGCGTATTTGAGCGGCGAGAGGTCCCACAGCTTGCCGGCGTCCTGCTCGGTCAAAACGCCGTGCTGCGACAGCGTAAAGAAGTAGCCGATGTCCGTCGTGCCCTCAAAGCTGGTCCAGTTGGAGATGGAGCGCTGGGCGCAGGCCGCGCGGAAGCGGTCGGTGTGCCCGATGATCCAGTTGGTCATAAACCCGCCGTAGCTGCCGCCCGTGACGCCGACTCTGCCGGCGTCGATGTCGGGGTATTTTTCCAGGCAGACGTCGGTAAACTCCATGATGTTTTTGTAGTCGACGTCGCCGTACCTGCCCAGCAGGTCGGCAAAGGCCTGCCCGCGGCCGGATCCGCCGCGCGGGTTGCAGAACAGGACAAAATAGCCGCTTGAGGCCCACAGCTGCATCTCGTTGTGGAAAACCGAGCCGAAGGCGGTGCGCGGCCCGCCGTGAATGTGCAGAATGGCGGGGTACTTGCGACCCGGCTGGTACCCGGCGGGCGGCATGACCCAGCCGTGGATTTCAAACCCGTCGCTGGCGGTAAAGCGCAGCGGCTGCGGCGTGGAGACCTCGTAATCCTCCATCACCCAGTCGTTAAAGCCGGTCAGGCGCTTTTCGCAGCCCTCCCCGTCCAGCGAATACACCTCGGGCAGCCGGTTTTCGCGCATGGCGACCATGACAATCGCGCCGTTTCTGACGTCGAAGCTGTCGACGCTGCCCGGCCGGCAGAGCCGCTCCGAGGGCTTGCCCTCCCTGTCGATCCAGCGCAGGTAGCTCTCGTCGTCCTCGCCCGTGATGTAGTAAAGACGGCCTTTGTCCGCCTTGGCCGTCAGCCCGCCGCCCAGGCGCGCGTCCGAGTTGACCGACCCGTCGCCGACGCTGCGGTCGCAGTCCATCAGCTTGGTTTTTTCGCCCGTCGTGACGTCTATCAGGTAAAGGTCGCCGTGCGCGTAGGGGTGGGCGTCCTTTTCCGTCAGGGTCATGATGACGGTGTTTTCGTCGAGCAGACGAGGCCGGCCCAGCTCGTATTCGCCCTGCGCAATCAGGGTGCGGCTCTTGCCCGTCTCGGTATCGAGGACGAAAAGCCCCTCGTTCAGCGGCAGAACGTCGCGGTACTCGCAGCCGGTGTAGACCACCCTGCCAAACCCGCTGCACACGTCGGAAAGGTTAAAGAACTCGGCCGTCACCTTCTCGGCCGTCCCGGCGGCGGGGTCGCAGAGGTAAAGCGCGTTGCGGCGGCGGCTGACGTCGCCCCGGCCGTTGCCCCAGAAGGGCACCTCTTCAAAGACGCGGTAGCGGGGGTTCTGGTATTCCTCCAGCGCCGCGCCGCGCTCCTTCTCCTCCATGGCGCCGAAGTCGGGGCGGTTGAGGTCGACCTGCCCGGTGACCAGCCAGCGGCCGTCGTCCAGGATTTGCGGCGCGCCGCCCTGCACCGGCAGGGCGCACAGCTCGGTGGCCTCGCCGCCCTGCGGGTCGATGATAAAATACTGCGTCAGCAGCCTGCCCTCTTTTTTGGCCTTTTCGAGCGCACGGCCGCGCGGCGCGGCAAACAAAAGCTGCCCGTCGGGCGTCCAGGTGTAATCCAGTGCGTCCCCCTGCGCCGTCAGGCGGCGAACGCCCCCCGTCTCGTTGCAAATGACCCAGATGTCTCCGGGGTAATTGTTGGTTTCCAGGTCGGCCTGACGCAGCACAAAGGCAGTCAGCCTTCCGTCGGGCGAAATCAAAGGCTTGCTCGGGAAGCGGTGTTGAACAAAGGTCTCCGCGGTAAAGTTCTTCATGTGGCTCCTCCTTTGCCCTTTTCGGGCCCTCTGTTTTCCGGTAAATACTATCCACCATTATTAGACATTGCGGCAAAAAAGTCAAGTGCGCCGCGCCTTTTTTTGGCGCTTTTCACAACATATGTCCCTTTTCCCCGGCGTTTCAGACAGCCCTCTGCGCGGCGGCGGGCGGCGGACGCAAAAAAGGAGGCCCGCAGGCCTCCCTTTTCCCGGTTATTCCCCGACCGCTTTCCCCTGCCCGTCGTACAGGTGGCAGGCCACAAAGTGGCGCGGCCCGATTTCGCGCAGCGGCGGAATCTCCTGCTTGCAGCGCTCGGTGCAGTTTTCGCACCGGGTGTGGAAAACGCAGCCGCTCGGCGGGTTGATGGGGCTGGGGATGTCGCCCTTCAAAGCGGCGCGCAGCTTGTTCTCCTCGCTGAAGTCGAGCGACGGAATGGACTTGAGCAGCGCCCGGGTATACGGGTGCGCCGTGTTCTGGTACAGGTCCTCCTTGTCGGCCAGCTCGACCATGTTGCCCAGATACATGACGGCAATCCGGTCGACCATGTGGTAAACGACCGACAGGTTGTGCGAAATAAAGAGGTAGGTCAGCCCGAACTCCTGCTGCAAATCCATCAGCAGGTTGATGATCTGCGACTGAATGGAGACGTCAAGGGCCGACACCGGCTCGTCGCACACCAGAAACTTGGGCCGCAGGGCCAGCGAACGGGCAATGCCGATGCGCTGGCGCTGGCCGCCCGAAAACTCGTGCGGATAGCGCCGGATGTACACCGGGTCCAAGCCGCAGATTTTCATCAGCTCAACGGCCTTTTCAATGCGCTCTTTCTTGCTGTACATCTTCTGAAAGACATACGGCTCGGTGATGATGTCGCCGACCGTCATGCGCGGGTTGAGCGACCCGTAGGGGTCCTGGAACATGATCTGCAAATCCTTGCGCATGAGCCGCATCTGCTTTTCGTCCAAGGCGGTCAGGTCCTTGCCTTCAAAGACGATCTTGCCGCTTGTCGGCTCGATGAGGCGGATCATGGTGCGGCCAAGGGTCGTCTTGCCGCAGCCCGACTCGCCGACGACGCCCAGCGTTTCGCCCTTGTGAATGTCAAAGGTGATGTCGTTGACCGCCTTGACGTACTGCTTTTCGGCAAAAAGCGCCGAGCTCTTGACAGGGAACCACTTGCGCAGCTTTTTGACAGAAAGGAGGGTTTCATTCGTCATGGCTCTGTTCCTCCCATTTTCCGGTGTATTTGTGGCAGCGCACCTGCCGCCCGTCCTCCATCATCACCAGCTCGGGCCGTTCGGTGCGGCAAAGCTCGCAGGCCTCGTCGCACCGGGGGTGGAACAGGCAGCCCTCGGGCCGCTTGCTCAGACTGGGCACCATGCCGCGGATGACGTTCAGACGCTCCGTCTTCTTTTCGATGACGGGAATGGATTTTAGCAGGGCGACGGTGTAGGGGTGGCGCGGGCTGGTGAAGATTTCACGCACCGTGCCGTATTCCATCGCCTTGCCGGCGTACATGATCATGACGCGGTCGGTCACCTGCGCCACAACGCCCAAATCGTGCGTGATGAGGATGACCGAGGTCCCCAGCCGCTCGCGGATGTCGCGAATCAGCTCGAGAATCTGCGCCTGAATGGTGACGTCGAGGGCCGTCGTCGGCTCGTCGCAGATGAGAAGCTGCGGATTGCAGCACAGCGCGATGGCGATCATCACGCGCTGCCGCATGCCGCCCGACATCTGGTGCGGGTAGTCGTCGATGCGCTTTTCCGGCGCCGGAATACCGACCAGCCGCAGCATTTCAATGGCCTGCTTGCGCGCCTCCTTCTTGCTCTTGTGCTGGTGGATGAGAACGCTCTCCATAATCTGTCGGCCGACGGTAAAGACGGGGTTGAGGGCCGTCATGGGCTCCTGAAAAATCATGGAAACCTTCTCGCCGCGGATACGGCGCATTTCCTTTTCGGTCTTTTTGAGCAAATCATCGCCTTCCAGCAGCACCTCGCCCGCGACAATTTTGCCCGGGGGCGACTGCACCAGCCGAATAATGGACAGGGCCGTTACGCTCTTGCCGCTGCCCGACTCGCCGACGATTCCCAGCGCCTCGCCTTTGTTCAGGTCAAAGCTGACGTCGTCCAGCGCGTAAACAACGCCCTCATCGGTGTAGAAATAGGTACTGAGGTTCTTGACCTCCAACAGTTTTTCACCCATGTTCGCCCCTCCTTACAGGTTTTTCAGGCGCGGGTCAAGCGCATCGCGCAGCGCGTCGCCCAGCAGGTTGAAGGCGAGGACGGTGATGATCAGCGCAAGACCGGGGAACACGCTGTAACCGGCGTTTTGCCGCATGAACTTGCGCGCCTCCGAAATCATCGAGCCCCAGCTGGCCTGCGGCGGCTGAACGCCCAGACCGAGGAAGGACAGGCTGGCTTCGTACATGATGTCCGAGGGAATGTTCATCGTCGCCACGACGATGATGGTCGACAGGCAGTTGGGAATGAGGTGGCGGAAGATGATCTGCATGTTGCGTCCGCCGCTGGCGCGCGCCGCCTCGACGTATTCCTTCTGCTTGAGCTGCATGATCTGTGAGCGGATAACGCGGGCAAGACCCGTCCAGCCGACGACGCCGACGGCGATAAAGACGTTGATAATGCCCGTTCCCAAAACAAACATGACGACGATGGCGAACAGAATGTGCGGGAAGGAGGCGAAAATCTCAATGATGCGGGAAAGCACCGCGTCGACCTTCCCGCCGTAATAGCCGGCGACGGCGCCGACGATCAGCCCAATGGCCACGGCGATGGCCTCGGCGACCAGACCGACCATCAGCGAAACGCGCGAGCCGTAGACGATGCGGGTGAAAATATCGCGCCCGAACTCGTCGGTGCCCAGCCAGTGCTGCGCCGACGGACCGGCCAGCTCGTTGCCGATGTCCATGTGATCCTCTTCATACGGGGTGATGAGCGGGGCAAAGACGGCGGCCAGCGCGATGATGATGACCACGCACAGGCAGACCATGGCCACCTTGTCTTTTTTGAGGCGCTTCATCGCATCGTGGTAAAAGCTGGTGTAGGACACGCCCTCGGCGCCCTCGATGAGCGCGCCGTAGACGTCGCTTTTTCGTTTAAAAAATCCCATACTTAGCCCTCCTGCGCAACGCGAATTCGCGGATCAAGCAATCCGTAAACCAGGTCGATGACGAGGTTTGCCAAAACAAAGACGACGGCGATGTAAATGGTGCAGCCCTGAATGAGGCTGATGTCGCGCTGCGTAATGGCGTCGACCATGGTTTTTCCCAGTCCGGGAATGGAAAAGACCGTCTCGACCAGGACCGAACCGCCCAGAATGCTCTTGATCAGAATGCCGATGTAGGTGATGATGGGGATGGCGGCGTTTTTCAGTCCGTGCTCCATGACGATTTTAAACTCGCTGACGCCCTTGGCGCGCGCCGTGCGCACATAGTCCTGATTGAGCGCATCCAGCATGTTGGTGCGGCACAGGCGGGCGATGGAGGCCGCGTAAATCATGCCGAGCGAGATGGTCGGCAAGACGTAGCCCGACATGTTCTGCAAGCCGGAAATGGGCAGAATCTTGAGCCGAAGGCCAAAGACGATCTGCAAAATGATGGCGATCCAGAAGGACGGCATGGCCATGCCGAGCGTGGAGATCAGAATGATGAGCTTATCGCCCCAGCCGCCCCGCAGCACGGCTGCCGATATGCCGAACAGCATGCCGAGGAGAATTGAGAAGATAATGACCCACACGCCGAGGGACGCCGTGATCTGAAAGGCCTCCCCGAGGATTTCGCTGACGGGCTTGTGCTGGAAGTACGAGTCGCCGAAGTCGCCGACGACTGCGCCTTTGACAAAGCTCAGGTACTGCTCGACATAGGGCCTGTCCAGCCCCATCTCATGCCGCACGCGGTCGATGGTTTCCTGATCGGCGCGCTTTTCCAGCATAACGCCGACGGGGTCGCCGGGCGCGATATTGAGCATGACAAAGGTGATAAGACTGACGCCGAGCAAAACGATCAACGTCTGCAAAAGGCGCTTGATTGTGTATTTAATCAAACTATCACTCTCCCTCACATTGGATGGGATCTCTGCTTTGCGGATATAACCGAGGCAGGGAGCGGGTTTTGCCCCCTGCCTCGGTGGTAGCACGTCCTATCGGTTTTCTCAGGCGCTTTTATCAGGATTTCGTGGCGTAGAACAGGTCGACCATGCTGTTGAGGAACTTGACGCCCTTGACGTTCTGCTGCACCAGATAGAACTTAATGGGGTTGTACAGCGGAATGTTGACAAAGTCCTTGGTGACGGCAATGGCCTCTGCCTCGCGGTACAGCTTTTCGCGCTCGGCGGGGTCGGTGACCACGCGGCCCTGATCCAGCAGCGCGTCAAACTCGGGATTGTGGTAGTTGGACGAGAAGAAGGGCGAGGACTCCGAGTGCAGAATGGTGTACAGGAAGTTGTCGGGGTCGACGATGTCGGCGTACCAGGTCGAGAAGGCCACCTGAACCTCGCCGTTTTTGCGCAGGTCGATGTAAGCGGCGTTGTCCACCTTCTGAATCTCGAACTCGATGCCCGCTTCCTTCATCTGCTGCTGCAAAACGGTGGCAATGCCGACCGCGCTGCTCTTTTCAGAGATGGTGGTGATAATGTGGATGCCGTCGGGGAACCCGGCCTCGGTCAAAAGCGCCTTGGCCTTCGCGGGGTCGTACTTGTCGATGGGCCGGTCCTCGTCAAAGCCCATGCAGCCTCGCGGAATGAAGCAGCTGGTGGCGTAGGCGTTGCCCTTGAGGTAGTTGTCGACAATGGCCTGACGGTTGACGGCGTAGCCGATGGCTTCGCGGACCTTGACGTTGTCCAGCGGGGCCTTTTTGACGTTCAGGTTCAGCGAAATGATGCCGATCAGGGGGTTGATGACAAACTCGTCGGCAAAATCCGGATTGTTACGGTAGGCGTCGGCCTGATCCTGTCCCACGCCGACGATGTCGATGTTGCCGCTTTCAAACTCCAGCAGCATGGTGTTGGCGTCCATGTTGTAGACTTCGATCTGGTCCAGCGTCGGCTTTTCGCCGTGGTAGTCGTCAAACCGCTCGACAATCAGACGGTCCTTGGACTTGAACTCCTTGAGCTTGAACGGGCCGGTGCCGATAAAGACATCGACGCCCCAGCGGTCGCCCGCCTCGGTGCAGGCCTTTTCGGGGTAAATGGACAGCTGCTCGCACGCCAGAACGGACAGGAAGGGGGCGTAGGGGCTTTCCAGCGTGATGTCAAAGCTGTAATCGCCCGTGACCTTGAAGCCCTCAAGCTCGGTGGTCTCGCCGTTGAGCATGTCCTTGGCGCCCAGAATCATGTCGCACAGGAAGGTGTTGACGCACACCGTCTCGGGCAGGAACATGCGCTTGTAGGTATACTCCACGTCCGAGGCCTTCAGCTCGGTGCCGTCGTGGAACTTGATGCCCTGCTTCAGCTCGCAGTGGAAGGTGACGCCGTCGTCCGACGTCGGCAGCTCCTTGAGCAGCAGCGGTTTTACGGCAAAGTCCTCATCAAAGTCCAGCAGGGCCTCGCAGACCATGCTGCCGGCCTGGATGGTGTCGGTCGTCGTCGATTTCATCACGTCCAGCACCAGCATATCGGGGTACACGTTGGCGTATTTGAGCACCTTGAGCCCGTCGCCGCCGCTCGTGCCGCTCGTACCGCTCGTGCCGCTGGTGCCGCTCGTGCCGCCCTGGTCGCCTCCGGTATTGCCGGGATCGTTTCCGCCGTTGGAGCCCTCCGTCGCGCAGCCAAACAGCGCAAACAGCATGGCACAGGCCATCAGTAGGGCAAGCAGTTTTTTCATCGTGTTTTCCTCCTTTGCATTGTGTCTATGTATTTTTATTAGCATACAGATAGAAATATTTCCTCCTCTCTCGGTTTTTTTGCAAAGTACAAGGGTATGTATTACACCAATATTACAATGTATTTGCAGAACTTTCAAGTACAATTCGTCACTATCGTGAATTTACGACAGAATATTTTTACTTTTATTGTCCACATTGACCATTGTACGAGGGATTAATAATTTTTCCCTCTATGCATCGACGGCTTTCCGCAAAAGATATGGCCATTCCTCCCCTCTTTGTTTGAAAAGAGGGCGCTTTTGTAGTATACTGAAGCTGATACATCGGCGCTGCCGTCTGCGCCCGTTTTTAAAGGAGACAAACAACATGCAATCCGGAATGACCCATTCGCTGACCGTCACGGTCGAGCCCACGATGACCGCCGCCAACATGAAGAGCGGCTGTCTGGATGTTTTTGCCACCCCCATTCTCATCGCCTTTATGGAAAACGTCTGCCTCGAATGTGTGCAGGGCGCTTTGGACGAGGGCATGACGACGGTCGGAACCGCCGTCAGCGTCACCCATCTGGCCCCCACGCCCGTCGGCATGAAGGTGCGCTTCGAGTGCACGCTGCGCGAAATCGACCGCCGCAGGCTGACCTTTGACGTCAGGGCCTTTGACGAGGTCTCCCTGATAGGCGAGGGCACGCACGAGCGCTTTGTCGTCGACGCCCAAAAGTTCGTGCAGAAGTGCCGCGCCCGCGGCGCGTCCGGCGGGCGGGAGGGATAAGCCCGTGCCACTGGACAAAAAGACCTTCCGGCAGCTGGCCCTGCTCATTGCCGGCGGCGTTGCGCTGTACGCGCTGCTTCAGCACTTTTCCGCCGTCGTCGACGCCCTGCTTTTCGTGTGGCGGCTCTTTTTCCCCTTTTTCCTGGGGGCCTGCTTTGCCTTTGTCCTCAACGTCCCCATGCGCGCGCTGGAAAAGCACCTGTTCGCCAAGGCGCCGCCGCGCCTGCGGCGCTTCCGGCGGGTCCTCAGCCTGCTGCTGGCCCTGCTCCTTATCCTTGCCGTTTTGGTGCTTCTGGTTCTGCTCATCGCCCCGGAAATGGACCGCTCCATCGAGATTCTGCTCGGCGGCCTGCCGGGCTTTGCCAAACGGGCCGCCGCCCGGGCCGCCGCGCTGGCCGATCGCTTCCCCGAGGCGGGCGAGCTGTTAGCCCAGTTTAACATCGACTGGCAGTCGGTTGTCACAAGCGCCCTCAACACCTTCAAGGAGATGGGGCAAAGCCTCTTCAGCTCGACCGTCGGCGCCGCCGGCTCGCTGGTCTCCGGCGTTGTCAGCTTTGTCGTCGCCTTTGTCTTTTGCCTGTATATCCTGCTGCAAAAGGAAAAGCTCATGCGCCAGAGCAAAATGCTGCTGTACGCCCTTTTGCCCGAAAAACGGGTGGAGCCGCTGCTGGACATCCTGCGCCTGTCCGATCGGACCTTTTCGCGCTTTCTGTCGGGCCAGTGCGTCGAAGCGCTCATTCTCGGCCTCATGTTCCTCGTCGCCATGACCGTGTTCCGCTTCCCCTACGCCGTCATGGTCGGCGCGCTTGTCGCCTTCACCGCCCTGATCCCGCTGGTCGGCGCCTTTATCGGCTGCTTTGTCGGCGCCTTTCTCATTCTCATCGTCGACCCGGCGCGCGCGCTGTGGTTTGTCGTCCTCTTCCTCGTTTTGCAGCAAATCGAGGGCAACCTCATTTACCCGCACGTGGTGGGCAGCTCGATCGGCCTTCCCTCCATCTGGGTGCTGGTCGCCGTCACCGTCGGCGGCAGCCTGATGGGCATTGCCGGCATGCTCATCTTCATTCCGCTGTGCTCGGTGGGCTATGTGCTGCTGCGCGGCTGGTGCTACAAACGGCTGAAGCGCAAAAAGATTCCGCCCGCGCGGTGGCAGGCGTAACCGCCCTTCCCTGCACGGCTGCCCTTCCCCGCCGCCGCAAACGGCGGCCCCGCCCGGGCGCGCCCCGGGTTTCAAAAAAACTGCAAACAGGCAAAAGAGCGGCCCCAAGGCGGGCCGCTCTTTTCTATGCTTCAGACTTTTCAGTTTTTCGGGCGGAAGATCATCTTACCGCCGCGCGCGCCGGTGCACTTGCCGTCCCTGACCGCCATGACGCCGTTGACAAAGACGTACCGGATGCCGACGTTGTCCACATCCGCCGAGCCGTAGTCGGCCGGGCCTGCGATGGTCTCGGCGTCAAAGACGACGAAGTCGGCGTCTTTTCCGGGCTCTACCGTTCCCTTGCTGTCAAACCCGCCCATTTCGGCGGCCAGCCCGGTCATCTTGCGGATGGCCGTTTCCAGCGTAATCAGTCCCTTTTCGCGGACAAAGGTACCGAGAATGCGCGGATAGGTGGCGACGCCGCGCGGATGCCCCAGCGTGTTCTTTCCCTTCTGGTGGCTGCCGTCGATGCCGACCATGGTGCGCGGGTACTGCATGATGTTCTCGATGTCCCACGGGCAAATCATGCGGTAAATGGCGCCGACGCCGGCCCCGTCCTCGCACAGAAGGTCAAAAATGACCTCGTACGGGTCCTTGCCCTGCATTTCGGCGATTTCGGCGACCGTCTTGCCGGTCAGCTCGGGGTGGCTGGGCGGGCTGACGATGACGCCGGCCGGCGTGCTGCCGTAAATGAGGTTTTCATACTCGTTGCTGTCGTGCGTGAGCTGATCGCGGATTTCGGCCCGGATGGCGGGGTCGTGCAGCATTTCCACCAGCTTGTCAAGGCCCTGCGACGCATACTTGGGCGGCATGGCCGAGAGCAGGCTGGTGGCGCCGCCGTCGTACGGGTACTGGTCCAGCCCGACTTTCAGCCCGCGCTGGTTGGCCTCCTCGATGAGGCGCAGCGTCTCTTTAGACTTGCCCTCGTTGTGGCGGCCGGCGATTTTGTGGTGGGAAATGACGACGGGAAGGCCGCAGGCCTCGGCGACATGGATGGTCTCCCGAACCGACTCGACGACGCCGTTGCCCTCGGAGCGCATGTGGCTGGTGTAGCTGCTGCCCGGGTACTCGGCGACGACGGCGCACAGCGCCTCGATCTCCTCGGCCTGCGAAAAGCTTCCCGGCGGGTAGATGAGGCCGGTGGTCAGGCCCATGGCGCCCGCCTCCATGCCCTCGCGGACAAGGGCCTTCATCTTTTCCAGCTCCTGCTCGGTCGGCTTGCGGTTGTCGTAGCCCATCACGTTGCCGCGAATGTTGCCGTGCCCCATGTAAAAGGCCATGTTGGTGGGCAGCTTCTGCTTGGCGATCTCTTCAAAAACGGCCTTGGACGTGCCGCCCTTTGCCTGAATGTTTTTCTGCTGCTCCTCGCTGATGTACGGGCCAACAGCCGAGAACTTGGGGTCGATGTACGGCGCGAGCGACACGCCGCAGTGCCCGGTGATTTCAAAGGTGATACCCTGTTCGAGGATGTTGGCGGCGTCCATGTCCGCCAAGACGGCCAGATCGGAGTGGGAATGCCAGTCGATAAAGCCCGAGCTGACGCACAGGCCGTCGACGTCGATCACCTCCCGCGCCTCCTGCCCGGAAAGATCGCCGACAGCGGTGATGACGCCGTCCAAAACGCCGACGTCGGCCCGGAAGGCGGGCTTGCCGGTGCCGTCAACAACGGTTCCGTTTTTCAGAATAAGGTCGAGCATTGGCTGTTTCCTCCTTTTTTACTGTTTGTCGAATACAATCAGGTCGCACATGGGCTCCAGCGCCGCCGACAGCGACACGATGCCGCCCGTCAAATCGTAGTTAAACCGGACGGGGATGTAGCCGTAGCCGTCGCCGCGGCCGTCGATGCAGAACAGGTCGTACCCCGCCGGCAGCAGGCTGTAATCCTTGCACAGCGCGTGAATGACAAGGGCGCCGTTTTCCTCGCGCACGCTCAGGCGGCCGTAGGCCGGGTGGCTGTACTCGCCGGCATAGGCGGCGTTTTCATGGGCCTGCGCCGGGGCCTTCCGAAGGCTCTCCTCTATCGCCCGCGTCTGCTCCTCGCCCTCCGCAAGGGTCTTTTCCATAAACTCCCAGAAACGGCCGGCCCAGTCGATTTCGCTCAGGCCGAGGGCCAAATCGGCGATGATATAGCCGAGGGCGGCCGGGCTTTGGTTGCGGTTGAGGTTGGTCAGCACCGAAAAGCCGACGCCGTCGCGGGGCAAAAAGCCGACCAGGCTCTTAAAGCCGTCGATGGTGCCGCCGTGGTGAACCAGCTTGTGGCCGCGGTAGCTCTCGATAAACCAGCCCTGTCCGTAGCAGGTGAAGTCGACCTCGTCAAAGGAATAGGCGACCATTTCGCCCGGCTTGATGATCATCTGCGGGCAGTGCAGCTGATCGGCCATTTTTTCCGAGAAAATGCGCTTGCCCTCAAAGACGCCGCGGTTCAGGTGCAGCTGCGCCCACTTGTCCAGATCGTGTACCGTCGAGCTGATGCCGCCGCAGCTGCCGAGGTGCGAAATGTCGTTGTACTGCATGTGCTCGAGCCGGCCGTCCTTCCAGCGGTAGGGCTCGGCCTGGTTGGGGACCTTGCCGCGGTAGTCCGAGGCGTTGGGATAGGTGCGGGTCATGCCCAGCGGCTTGAGAATGCGCTCGGTGACAAAGTCCTGCCAGCTCATGCCGGACAGCTTTTCCGTCAGCACCGAGGCCAGCGTGAACATCAGGTTCTGATAATGCATGCGCGCGCGCGGCTCAAAGGCGGGCGGCAGGTAGCGCAGGCGGTGCACGATGTCGTAAATGGTGATGTCGCGGTCGTTGAGCCACAGAATGTCGTGGCGCGGCAGGCCGGAGCGGTGCCCGAGCGCGTCGCGCACCGTCAGGTGCTCGGTCATGTAGGAATCGTACATTTCAAAGTCGGGCAGATAGGTCTTGACCGGCTTGTCAAGCTCCAGCTTGCCCTCGTCGCACAGGATGCACAGCGCGGTGGCGATAAAGGCCTTCGACGCCGAGGCGATGGCGTAAATGGTGTTCTCGTCGGCCGGGAGCTTCTCCTCGACGTTGGCCAGCCCCCCTCCGCAGTAAAAGGTCTCGCCGTCCCGGTGGACGCTGACCATGATGGAGGGCACATGGTACTTTTCGCGGATGCCCGCGATGATTTCATTAAGACGCTTCTGCATTTCCTGATTCTGCATGGTTTTTCTACTCCTTTTTTGCTCAGACGCCGCCCACGGCGGCAAAAGGCCGGTTTATTTCTTCTTGGTAAAGACGATGCGCTCGCCGATGGCCGGTTCGAGATCGGCGTGCAGGGCAACGACCCGGTTGGCCGTGTCGGTCTCAAAGCTTGCGGGGAAGGCCGTGCCGAAAACGGGGGCCTCCAGCTGGAAGTGGTTGTAGCTGACATGCTTGCAGGCGACCTCCATGCTGCCCCACTCGACGCGCAGCCCGTCCGCCCCGGCGGTCAAAATCAGCTCGCCGTAGCCGGGGTGCTCATAGGTGCCGGCCGCCGCCTCCAGCGCAAAGGTCGCGGGGGCGTCCTTCGGCGCCTGCTCCAGCCGGGCCTTCTGCTCGTCCTCGGCCTGCTTTCGCATGTCGGCATAAAAATCCTCCAGCTTCTCGACCCAGTCGACGGCCTCGTCGCCGAAATACAGGTCGATCAGCGTGTACAAAATGGCGTTGTTGGCGGTGCTCGCGTTCTGGTTGGTCAGAATGGACAGCCCGAAGCCGGTGCCCGGCAAAAAGGCCTGCATGGCCGAAAAGCCGTCGATGTTGCCGCCGTGGTGCACCAGCTTGCGGCCGCGGTAGCTTTCGATGAACCAGCCGAGGCCGTAGGCCTGCAGCGTGGTGTAGCCCTCAAAGACCTTGCCGGTGCCGAAATCGTCAATGACCATCTGGTGGCGGTGGCACTCGCGCAGCATTTTCTGCGAAACGATCTGCCGCTCCCCCACCTTGCCCTCGTTCAGGTGCATGGCGATCCACTTGATCATCTGGCGGGTGGTCGAGTTGATGCTGCCGGCGGCGCCCATAACCTCGATGTCCTTGTAGGGCATACGGACGGTTTTTCCGCTGACGCGGTCATACTCGTAGCCGCGGGCGGCCGCGGGATAGGCCTGCATGTCGCGGGCGGCGTTGAAGTTGACGGGGTCCATGCCCAGCGGCACAAAAATGCGCTCGCAGACAAAATCCTCCCACTTCTGGCCCGAAATGCGCTCGACCAGGTACCCGGCCAGCATAAACATGTGGTTCTGGTACTGCATGACATAGCGGAAGGGCTTGCTCGGCTTCAAAAAGCGCAGGCGGTGCACCAGCTCCTTGGCCGTAATGCTCTCCATCCGGGGATACCAGGTGAACTCGTGGCGCGGCAGGCCGCAGCGGTGACAGAGAATGTCGCGGACCGTCAGGTGCTCGGTGACATAGCTGTCGTACATTTCAAACTCGGGGATGTACTTTTTGACGGGGTCGTCCAAATCCAGCTTCCCGTCGTCGCACAGAATACACAGCGCCGCGGCGACAAAGGCCTTGGTGCTCGAGCCGATGGCGTACATGCTGTTCTCGTCGGCGGGGATGTTCTCCGCCACGTCGCGCAGACCGGCGTTCAGGCTTATCACCTGACCGTTGTCGTACAGGGTGACGCTTGCCGACGGGGCATGCGATTTTCTGAGAATCTCCTCAAGGGCCGCCTGGGCCTTCTTCACGTCCAGCATCACACAAACCTCCTTGCGGTAATCTTGGGCACAAGCCCTCTCACCCCTTCATTATAGTATCAGCCTATAACGGGCGCAAGGAAAAAGGGGCCGGGCGGCGCAATTTGAAACGCCGTTCAATTCAAAAAAAACAAACGCCCGCGCCCAAAAAAGGCGCGGGCGGGGAAAGAGGCTCTTACAGGATGAACTGCATGGCACGCAGGACTTCGAACATATCGCGGGTCTTCATCTGAATGACGTTGTCCTCGATCTTCTTGAAGCCGGGGAAGTAGGACATCTTGGTGGCCTTGGGATGCTCGCGGTAGCAGACCTCGACGGTGTACTTCTGCGGCAGGGTGCACAAAGCGTTCTTCAGGTCCTGCTTCAGAGCCTTTTCGCTCTCTTCGCGGATGCGCTTGACGGCCAGAGCCGGCGAGATGGAGCGGGTGGCGCCGCCCATGCCCTCTTTGACGGCGACCGTCTTGAGCAGGGGGTGCAGCGAAGCGGAGTCCTCACACAGCTGCTTGTCGCCGGCGAGGAAAACGGTGGGCACGCCCTCGAGCGCGCAGGCCCAGCTGTACAGCATGAACTCGCTGGTCTTGACGCCGTTGATCTTGATCCACAGCGGAGCGCCGGACATGGTGTGGGACAGGGGGTTGCCGTCGCGGCCGGCGGCGTTGTGATAACCGACAAACATGGCGGCGTCAAAGCCCGCCTCGACGCCCTGCGCCATGCCATAGGGGTGGCCGGTCCAGTTGCGCTGCACCTCGACGCACTCGGGCAGCTGGGTCACGTCAATGTTGGTGCCCGAGCCGTGGGCGTCCTTGACCAGAATGTAGTCGGCGCCGGCGGCGATGGCGCCTTCGCAGGCGGCCTTGACCTCGGCCGTCATCTGACGGGCATGGGCGGCGGCCAGAGCCGGCTCGCGCATGGTGTGGGTCTCTTCCCAAAGAGTGGTTGTCGTAATGCCTTCGATGTCACAGCTGATAAATACGCGCATGTGATTGTTTCCTCCCTTTTCTTCCTTTTGGGTCGTGAATGCGGTGCAAAGGAAAAGCCGCTCGACGCGGCGTTGCAGCTCCCCGGCTCCCGTATTCTGATACGGCCCTATTATAGCACAATCCTTTCCGGCAGAGCAATAGCAAAAGAACGCGGTTTTTCTTGTGCAAAACGCATAAGGCGCCGCCCTTTTGCCCCCTTTCCCCGCCTTTTTTCGCCTCCCCCGGCACGCAAAAAGCCCCGCAGGCAGATTCCTGCGGAGCTCTTTGCACACACACACCCGGGAACCGGGCCTTCCCCTCCTGCAGACGGAGAAGGCCCCCTGTTCCCCCCAACTGTATTTACTTTTCCATCTCCATACCGGCGCGCAGGGCCTTGAGGTTGACCTCAAGCACCTTGGCGGGCAGGTTGTCGCGCAAAACCTGCTCCCAGTCGATGTTCTCCATGCCGAAGGCGCGGATGAGCGCGCCCAGCAGCACGACGTTCATCGTGCGCGGGTTTCCCACACGCTGCGCCACCTCGGCGGCGTTGAAGGAAATCGTCTTGAAGGTTTTCTCCATCGCCTCGACACAGCCGGCGGGGTATTCGGCGGCGCCGATGGCGACGGGCAGCGACGGAATCTCGTAGTTGTTGATGACCGCGATGCCGCCGGGCTTCAGAAAGTCGGCGTAGCGCACGGCCTCCATCTTTTCAAAGGCGACCAGAATATCGGCCGCGCCCTTGCCGATGATGGGCGAATACACCTTTTTCCCGTAGCGCACCTGCGTCGACACGCTGCCGCCGCGCTGCGCCATGCCGTGAACCTCGCTCATTTTGACATCATAGCCGGCGCGGATGAGTCCCTGCGTCAGCAGCTTGCTGACCAGAATGGTGCCCTGTCCGCCGACGCCGACCAGCAGAATGCTCTTAACATCGCTCATGCTTACTCACCCTTCCTTTCAATGGCGCCGAACGGGCAAACCTGTGCGCACACCGTACAGCCGACGCAGAGAGTCGGGTCGATAAAGGCCTTGCCCTCCTTCATAAAGACGGCCGGGCAGCCCACCTTCAGGCACATTTTGCAGCTGCGGCACTTGCCGGTGTCCACCGCGCACAGGCCGATGTCGTGCTTGATCTTCTTGATCAGCAGGCAGGGGCGGCGGGCGATGATGGCCGCCGGAACCTCGGACGCCAGCGCCTCGCCGATGGCGGTGTCCATGGCCTTGAGGTCCTGCGGGTCGGCGATGAACACCTTCTGGTAGCCCATGGCCTCCAGCACCTTTTCAATGCGGATGATGGGGGCCGGATCGCCCATCAGCGTTTCGCCGGTGCCGGGGTTGTCCTGATGCCCCGTCATGCCGGTGATGCTGTTATCGAGTACGCACGGTATAATCTTGTTGTTATTATACAAGATTTCGGCTGCGCCGGTCATGCCGCTGTGGAAAAAGGTCGAATCGCCGACAACGCCGATGACCCGTCTCTCGTCACCGGCCAGCTCGAGCGCCTTGGAAAGGCCGGCGCCGACGGAGAAGCCGCCGCCCATGCACAGGCAGCTGTCGATGGCGTTGAGGGGCTGGGCGCCGCCCAGCGTATAGCAGCCGATGTCGCCGGTGACGATGACGTCCTTGCGGCGCGAAACGGCGTAGAAGAAGCCGCGGTGCGGGCAGCCGGGGCACAGAACGGGCGGGCGGCCGACCGGCTGAACGCCCGTCGATTTGGTCTCGGGCTTTTTCCCAAAGACGCTCTCGCGGAGAATCTCGGGGTTAAGCTCATACATCAGGGGAATGCAGTCCTTGCCGCGGCAGGCAATGCCGGCCGCCTTGATCTGCTCTTCCATAAAGGGCTCCAGCTCCTCGACCACATAGAGCGTCTCAACCGACTTGGCAAACTCGGCAATCAGCTTCATGGGCAGCGGATAGGTCAGGCCCAGCTTGAGGAAGGAGGTGTCCTCGGGGAATACCTCCTTGGCGTACTGGTAGGCGATGGAGGCGGTGACGACGCCGATTTTGCTCCCCTTTTTCTCCCAGACGTTGAGGGGCGAGGTGCAGGCGTATTCTTCCAAATCCTTGAGGCGCTGCTCGACCTCGCCGTGCTTGATGTAGGCGAGGGCCGGCGTCGCCGAGAACTTGCCGGGGTTGCGCTCATAGCGCACGACGGGCGTCTCCTCGCGCTCGCCCAGCTCGACCAGGCTCTTGGAGTGGCAGACGCGGGTGGTCACGCGGTAAATGACCGGCGTGTTGAAGCGCTCGGAAATGGCGCAGGCCTCTTTCATAAAGTCCTTGCACTCCTGACTGTCCGAAGGCTCGATCAGGGCGCATTTGGAAAACTTGGCATAGTAGCGGTTGTCCTGCTCGTTCTGCGAGGAGTGCATGCTGGGATCGTCGGCCGTGATGACGATATAGGCGCCGCCGACGCCCAGATAGGACGCGGTAAACAGCGGGTCGGCCGCCACGTTGAGTCCGACGTGCTTCATGGCGCACACGCTGCGCATACCGGCCATCGAAGCGCCGAAGGCCATTTCGACGGCCACTTTTTCGTTGGGGGCCCATTCGCTATACAAAACATCTTTGTACAGGGGCAGGTTTTCAAAAATCTCGGTGCTGGGCGTACCGGGGTATGCCGAACCGACGCGCACTCCCGCTTCGTAAGCGCCGCGGGCGACGGCCTCGTTGCCCGTCATAAGCTGTTTCATTGGCTCCACCTCTCCACTTTTTTCCCGGCCGGTCCGCATGTCTCCCGCCCCGCGGGACGGGAGACACACAAAGCCGGCCTTTTTATGTTTGTGTGTTGTGACCTTTACCGATGCCGTGACACCACGCAGCCAAGCGCGATGGAGGACAGCTTGGTCTCGGCCGTATCGGCGCGCGAAACCAGAACAATGGGCGCCTTGGCGCCGACGATGATGCCGGCCGATCTGGCGCCGGCGAAATAGGTCATGGCCTTGCCGATTCCGTTGCCGACCTCGTAGGTGGGCACCAGCAGAATGTCGGCCCTGCCGCCGCCCTCGCCCTGATAGTGCTTGTGCTCGCAGGCGGCCCGCGAAACGGCCAGGTCAAGCCCGACCGGCCCGTCGACAACCATGTTGTACTTCTTCCAGCGCCCGGTCATTTCACTCAGCGCCCGGGCGTCGACGGTGGCCTGAATCTTGGGGTTGACGTCCTCGGCGCCGCAGACGCAGGCGGCGTAAATCTTATCGTAGCCGAGCGCGCGCACGCACAGGGCGGCGTTTTCGAGAATGTCGGCCTTTTTGTCGAGGTCCGGATAGGTGTTCATGCCGCCGTCGGTCAAAAAAAGCGGCTTATTGTAGCTGGAAACCTCGTACATCATGACGTGGCTGATGAGCCGGCCGGTGCGCAGCCCCTGCTCCTTGTCGACAACGGCGCGCATGAGCACGGCGGTCGACAGCAGGCCCTTCATCAAAAAGCCGGCCTTGCCCTCGCGCACGAGCGCCACCGCCTTTTGCGCGGCGTCCTCGTCGCTTTCGGCGTCTACAAGGGTAAAATGTCCTTCTTTTTCCCCCATTTCCGCCAGAATCTCGCGGATTTTGTTGGCCTTGCCGACAAGCGCCGCCTGCGCAATCCCCTCTTTGCGGGCCGCCGAAACGGCCTTGAGCACGTCATGATCGTGCGCGCAGGCGACAGCCAGTGTCACCTCGGGGCCCTGCTTGGCCGCCTCGAGCAGCTCGCTGATGGAATGAATCATATCCTTCACCTCTGTATCAGAAATACCCGTTGACCAAAACCGGGGACTCTCCCCCCGCTTTGCGCGCTTAATATTCCCGCACCCGCTTTTTTCCGCGAATCGCGTTAAATATTCCACGGCGATCGGTTGGGATTGCCGCTTTTGCGGGAACCACTCCCCCGCTTTGCGCGCTTAATATTCCTGCGCCTGTTCCGCGCGCTTAATACTCCCGCGCCTGTTCCGCGTGCTTAATATTCCCGCGCCTGTTCTTCTCCGCGAAGCACGCGCAGCGCCCCTTCGGCCAGGCTGCGCATTTCCTCCTCGCCGGGCAGCACGAGAATGGGGGCCAGCTTTCCGACATACGACGCGATTTCGCTGCACAGCAGCTTGCTGTTGGCCATGCCGCCGGTCAGAACGACGGCGTCGACCTGATAGCGCAGCACGGCGGCCATGGCGCCGATGTCCTTGCAGTGCTGGTAGACCAGCGCGTCAAAGATCAGGCCTGCTTCCCGATCGCCGGCCTGCCTGCGCTCTTCCACCTCGCGGAAGTCGCGGGTGCCGAGGTAGGAAAAGACGCCGGCCTGCGAGCCGAGCAGCTTTTTGACCTCGGCCTTGGTCCTGCCCGAAAAGCAGAAGTTGATCAGCGCATTGACCGGCAGGCTGCCGCCGCGATCCATGGAAAAGGACCCTTCGTCCTTGACGTTGTATACGTCGACGACCCGCCCTTTCTGGTGGGCCGCGACCGATACGCCGCCGCCCATGTGCACGACAATGAGGTTCAAATCCTCATAGGCTTTCCCGAGCTTTCTGGCGGCGGCGCGGGCCATTCCCTTCTGGTTGAGGGCGTGGAAGAAGCTCTCGCGCTGCATTCCCTTAAAGCCGCTGACGCGCGCCACGTCGGCCAGCTCGTCTACCGAGACCGGGTCGACAAAGAAGGCGGGGACCCCCGCCTCGTCGGCAATGCTCTTGGCCAAAAGGGCCCCGAGGTTGGAAGCGTGCTCGCCGTAAGGCGGATTTTCGATGTCGGCGATAACGCGATCGCTGATGCGGTAAGTGCCCGAGGGGATGTGCCGCAAAAGCCCCCCGCGGCCGCAGACGGCGGCAAAGTCGGTGGGTTTATACTGCTCGGCCGCCAGCGTGTCCAGAATGAGCTGCCTGCGGTAGGCAAACTGGTCGACCACATGCTCAAAGGGAGCCAGCTCGGCCGCCGAATGGTCGATGGTGCGCCGAAAAGCCTCGCTGTCCTCGTTGTAGACGGCGATTTTGGTGGAGGTAGCGCCCGGATTTACGACAAGTATCTTCATTCCGCTCTCCTTTGTTCCGCTTCGTGGAACCTCGTTCTGAATTATTCAATATTTCTATCTTATCTATTTATAAGGTATTTGTCAAGTCCGGCGGGGCAAAATCTCGCTTTTTCACAAAACGGGCGCGGCATAATTGTCCACAATCACCGCGTCCCCGGCCAGAATCATTGGGCACAATCACCGAATTCTCGGCCAAACCAATTGGCCACAATCCCCGCGTCCCCGGCCAAAAAAATCCGGAAGCCGCGCGCGGCCTCCGGATTCTCTGTCCTGCCCGGCGCTGCGCCGGACGGCGTTTTGCACAGGCGTCGCCTGCGTTATTTTTCAAAGGTACCCCGCAGCAGGGTCTTGCCCTCCCAACGGGCCGTCTGCCCGCGGGCAAAGACCGACTCTATCTGCAAATCCCCGTCGAGAACCAGCAGGTCGGCGTCGGCGCCCGGGGCGACGCAGCCTTTGCGGCCGGCCTGCGCCAGAACCTTGGCCGGCGTCGAGGTCAGCACCTGCAGCGCCGTCTCCAGCGCGATTCCCTCCTGCTGCACGGCCCAGCGCAGCTCGCGCAGCAGCACGCCCGGCGTCGAGTAGGTCAGGCCGATGCACTCGCCCTTTTCGTCAAAGCGCGGCATGCTGCCGCAGCCGTCGGAGGACATGGAGATGTGGTCGGCGGAAACGCCGGCGTCGAGTGCGCGGCGGATGTATTTGCCGCAGGACTTCTCGCGCGTCTGATCGGCGTCGCCCGTCAGGTCGAAAACGCCGCCGCGCTTGGCGAAGGCGATGGCGTCGTCGATCAGCGCATCGTTGCGGCCGACGTGGGTGGGCAGGAAAGTCTTGATGGGAATTTCCGTCTCGTCGAGCGCGCGATGAACCAGCTCCAGCATCCGCTTTCCGCTGCCCATGTGCATGACGACGATTCCCGCCTTGCCGGAGATGAGTCCGCCCATGCGCGCGTCAGAGGCCAGGCGGATCAGCTCTTGCAGCGTCAGGTTGGAGCTGCGGTGATCGCTGAGCGCCACCTTGACGCCGACGCATTCCCCGATGAGGGCGATGTCGCGGATGACGTCGCCGGTCATGGTGACCGACGGGTACTGATAGCTGCCCGTCAGCATGAAGGATGTGATTCCCTCCTGTTGTAATGCCCTCGTTTTATACAGAAGGTTCTCAACGCTGCGCGAGGTTCCGTCGGTTCCGAGCAGGCCGAGCACCGTGGTAACGCCGGACTCGACCAATTCGGAGAGCTGCATTTCCGGCACGCGGGAAGCCGGGCCCTGCTCTCCCCCGCCGCCGGTGACGTGGACGTGCAGGTCGACGAAGCCGGGGACCAGTGTTTTGCCGCCGATGTCGAACACCTCGACATCGGGCAGGCCGTCGTAATCGCGGATTTCCGGCGCCATGCGCAGGATTTTTTCACCGGCGATTAAAATGTCCTGTTTGCCCATCGGCCGGGGTGCGTAGACGTTTGCGTTTTTCAAAAGTTTCAGCATCATACCCATTTCCTCTCCGTTTATTGTATTTATTCTGTTACATGAGCGGACCCCTTCCGGCTTCCCCGATCGCCGCGGGGGGATTGCCCCACAAAATCTGCGGATTTTGCGGGGGCCCCTTTTATTTCACTCGCTCGGTCGGCAAAGCCTTTGCCCCACTGAAACCGCTTCGCTGGGTTTCAGCGGGGGCCCCGTTTATTTCATACTCGCTCGGGCGGCGCAGCCTCCCTGCGCGTACGCGCCCACCCGGGCGCGGCTCGGCACACGCCTCGCTAACGCTTGCAGCGATGCCCTTCTGGCTTCTCTTGCCTCCGCGTTTGCCTTACCGCCTTCGTCGGGGGGTGCGGGGCTCCACGACCTTACCACAGCTGAGCCCCGCGGTCTTAAGCGGTTTTTGGTGCTTTTTGCCGCAACAAAAAGCACAAACCTCCCCGTCCCCCGCAGGGGAATTGCCCCACAAAATCTGCTGATTTTGCGGGGGCCCCGTTTATCTAACTCGCTCGGTCGGCAAAGCCTTTGCCCCACTGAAACCGCTCCGCTGGGTTTCAGCGGGGGCCCCGTTTATTTCATACTCGCTCGGGCGAATCAATCGCCCGGCAAGCCCCACAAAATCTGCGGATTTTGCGGGGGGTCCTTTATTCATACTCGCTCGGGCGAATCAATCGCCGGCGGCTCGCTTAGGCTCGCGGCGTACGCGCCCACCCGGGCGCGGCTCGGCACACGCCTCACGGCGCCTACTCATTTTTCCCGCAGCATTTTTTGTACTTCAACCCGCTTCCGCACGGACACGGGTCGTTTCTTCCCGGTTTTTTGCCTTTGCGCACCGGCTGCTGACGCACGGTACCGTCGCCGCCCGCGCCGCTGGCGGCGCTTTCCCTGGCCACCCTCTCACGCCGGGGTCCTTCGCCGCGGATCTGCGCCAAAAAGATGATCCGCGCCGTCTCCTCGCGCACCTCGTCGATCATGGCCTCAAACATATCAAAGCCCTGACGCTTGTATTCCGTAACGGGGTCCTGCTGCGCATAGGCGTTAAGCCCGATGCCGCGGCGCAGCTCGTGCATGGCATCGATGTGATCCATCCACTTCTGGTCGACCGTCTTAAGCAGCACGACACGCTCCAGCTCGCGCATGACGTCGCTGCCCAGCACCTTTTCCTTAGCCTCGTACTCGGCGTGCGCGCGGGCCTTGATGCGGTCGGCAAACTGCCCGGGCGTCAGGTTTTCCAGCTCCTGCTTGGTAAACAGCACCTCTCCCGGCGCGATGAACACGCGGGTGTAGTGCTTGACGATTTCCTCGGCCTGCCAGGTGTCCAGATAGTTTTTCCCGGCGGCGATTTCCCTGACCTTGTTGTCAACAGAGGAATTGATCATGGACAAAATCTGCGAATGAATGTCCTCGCCCTCCAGCACCTGCGCGCGCTGGCCGTAAATGATCTCGCGCTGACGGTTCATGACGTCGTCGTACTCGAGCACGTATTTGCGCGACTGGAAGTTGCGGCTTTCGACCTTGCGCTGGGCCGATTCGATGGCGCCCGACAAAATGCGCTGATCGATGGGCTCGTCCTCGGGCAGGCCGAGCGATTCCATCATGCCCTTGACCCGCTCCGAGCCGAACAGACGCATCAAATCGTCCTCCAGCGACAGATAAAAAGCACTTTCGCCCGGGTCGCCCTGACGGCCGGCGCGGCCGCGCAGCTGGTTGTCGATGCGGCGCGATTCATGCCGCTCGGTGCCGAGAATGTAAAGCCCGCCCGCTTGACGGACAAACTCGGCGTCTTTTTCGGTTTCGGCGCGGTATTCCTGCAGCTTTTGGGCGAACAGGGCGCGCGCCTCGAGCACCTCGGGGTTGTCGGTTTCGGCATAGCCCGTCGCCTCGCCGATCAGCGCCTCGCTCAGGCCCGCCTTGCCGAGGTCGTCGCGCGCCATGTACTCGGGGTTGCCGCCCAGCATGATGTCGGTGCCGCGGCCCGCCATGTTGGTGGCGATGGTGACGGCGTAGGGCCGCCCGGCCTGTGCGACGATGTGCGCCTCTTTTTCGTGGTGCTTGGCGTTGAGCACCTGATGCCGGACCCCCTCGCGCTTGAGAAGGTCGGACAAAAGCTCGCTCTTTTCAATGGAGATGGTGCCGACCAGCACCGGCTGTCCCTTTTCGTGGCACTGCTTGATGGTGCGGATGGCCGCCCTGAAC
>CAKUPI010000003.1 GCA_934675045.1 uncultured Eubacteriales bacterium | reverse complement strand
GCCTCGGGCAACTTCAACATGCGCGACCCGGCCCTTTACCGCATCCGCTACATCGAGCACCACCGGCAGGGCACCAAATGGTGCATCTTCCCCATGTACGACTTCGCGCACCCCATTCAGGACGCCATCGAGGGCATTACGCACTCGCTGTGCTCGCTCGAGTACGAGGATCACCGCCCGCTTTACAACTGGGTCATCGAAAACTGCCCGGTGCCGTCGCACCCGCGGCAGATTGAGTTCGCCCGTCTGGGCATCAACTACACCGTGCTTTCCAAGCGCAAGCTGCGCAAGCTGGTCGAGGAGGGCTATGTTTCGGGCTGGGACGACCCGCGCATGCCCACCCTGTGCGGTCTGCGCCGCCGCGGCTACACGCCGCTGGCCGTGCGCAACTTCATCGAGCGCACCGGCGTCGCCAAGGTCAACAGCACGGCGGAGTACGGCTTTTTGGAGCACTGCCTGCGCGAGGACTTAAACCGTACGGCCAAGCGCGTCATGTCGGTGCTGCGGCCGCTGAAGCTGGTTGTCACCAACTACCCCGAGGGGCAGACCGAGCTTTTCGAGGTGGAGAACAACCCCGAAAACCCCGCCGACGGCGTGCGGCAGGTCAGCTTTTCGCGCGAGCTGTACATTGAGCGCGACGACTTTATGGAAACGCCCGTCCCCAAATACAACCGCTTTTACCCCGGCAACGAGGTGCGTCTCAAGGGGGCGTACATCGCCCGCTGCACGGGCTGCAAAAAGGACGAAAACGGCGAGGTCGTCGAGGTTTACGCCGAGTGCGATCTCGAAAGCCGCGGCGGCAACGCGCCCGACGGCCGCAAGGTCAAGGGGACCATCCACTGGGTCAACGCGCAGGACTGCCTCGACGCCGAGGTGCGCATTTACAGCAATCTGTTCTCGGACCCCGACCCCGACGCTTCGGGCAAGGACTTTATCGCCTGTTTAAACCCCGATTCGCTCGAGACGCTGCGCGGCTGCAAGGTGGAAAAATGCCTGGAAAAGGCGGCGCCCGGCGAGAGCTGGCAGTTCATGCGGCTCGGCTATTTTTGCCTCGACAGCCGTGACTCGGCGCCCGGCCGCCTCGTGTTCAACCGCGCCGTCACGCTCAAGGACAGCTGGGCCAAGCAGGCCAGGGCATAATGCGGGCCTATCTGGACAACGCGGCGACCACCGCCGTTCTGCCCGAGGCGGCGCAGGCGGCGGTGCGCGTCATGACCGAATGGTACGGGAATCCGTCCTCCCTGCACCCGATGGGCAGGCAGGCGCGCGAAATCCTGCAAAAGGCGCGGGAGCAGGTGGCCCGCGCCGCGGCATGCGCGCCGGAATGTCTGGTCTTTACCTCGTGCGGCACCGAGAGCATCAACACCGCCCTGCGCGCCGCGGCGCGCAAAAACCGCCATCTGGGCCGGCATATCCTCTCGACGGCCGTCGAGCACGACGCCACCCTCAACACCCTCAAGGCGCTCGGTCAGGAGGGCTTCGAGGTGACGCTGGTGCCGCCCGGGCGCGACGGGGAGGTTTCGGCGCAGGCGCTGTGCGCCGCGCTGCGGCCCGACACCGTTTTGCTCAGCCTTATGGCGGTCAACAACGAGACGGGGGCCGTGCTGCCCGTTTCCGAGGCGGCGGCCGCCGCGAAAAAAATCAATCCCGCCGCCCTTGTGCACGTCGACGGGGTGCAGGCGCTGTGCAAGCAGCCCCTTCGGCTGGAAAATGTCGATATGGCCAGCTTTTCCGCCCATAAAATCGGCGGAATGAAGGGCTGCGGCGCTTTGTATATCAGAAAAGGCCTGTCCATCGCCCCGCTTTTGCAGGGGGGCGGACAGGAAAACGGCCTGCGCAGCGGCACCGAGGGAATGCCGCAGATCGCGGCCTTCGGCGCGGCGTGCGAGGTGCGGACAAAGAGCATGGAGCGCGACATAGCCCACATGCGGGCGCTGCGCGAGCGGCTGACGGCCGGCGCGCGCGCGCTGGGCGCCGTCATAAACTCGCCGGAAAACGCCGCGCCGCACATCGTCAATCTGTCCATGCAGCGGGGGCGCAGCGAGGTGTATATCCGCGTGCTGGGCGAGCAGGGCATCTGCGTTTCGGGCGGTTCGGCCTGTACGCGGGGCCGCGCCTCGCACGTTTTGCAGGCGCAGCGGCTGCCCAAGGGCAACATCGACGCCGCGCTGCGCGTCAGCCTGTGCCCGGAGACGACGGCGGAAATGGCAGACGCCTTTCTGGCCGCGCTCGAGCAGGCGGCCAAGCTGTTTTGAAGGCGCTTATCTGAAAGAGAAGGAGAAAACAGATGCAGGAAGTTTTGCTGTTGAAATGCGGCGAAATGGTCTTGAAGGGACTCAACCGCAGCCGGTTTGAAAATCGGCTGCTGCACATTCTGCGCACGCGGCTTCAGCCGGTCGGCGCGTACAAGGTGTCCATCAGCCAGTCGACGGTTTACGTCGAGCCGCAGGAGGGCGCGCCCATTGACGAGGCGCTCGAGGTTTGCCGCAAGGTTTTCGGCGTCGTTTCCATTTGCCGCGCCGCCGTCTGCGAAAAGGAAATCGGCGCCATCTGCGCGGCGGCGGCCGAATATCTGCGCGGCGAGCTGGAGGATGTGCGCACCTTCAAGGTCGAGGCCCGCAGGGCCGACAAGCGCTTTCCGCTGACCTCGCCGCAAATCGGCGCCGTCGTCGGCGAGCGCCTGCTCGAGTGCTACCCCCACCTGCGCGCGAAAATGGAGGGGGCCGACCGCGTCGTCAAGGTGGAAATCCGCGAAACGCACGCCTATATCAGCGGCGAGCGCCTGCCGGGCGCGGGCGGTATGCCCACCGGCACCAACGGCCGCGCCATGCTGCTTTTGTCGGGCGGCATCGACTCCCCCGTCGCCGGGCACATGATGGCGCGGCGCGGGCTGGAGCTGGGCGCCGTCCACTTTTTCAGCTACCCGTACACCTCGGAGGAGGCGCGCGACAAGGTTTTGGAGCTGGCCCGTATTCTGTCGGGCTATACCGGGAAAATCACCGTCAGCGTCGTCCCCTTTACGCACATTCAGCAGGAAATCCGCGACAAGTGCGACGAGGATTATTTTACGCTGATCATGCGCCGGTTTATGATGCGGCTGGCCGAGCGCGTCGCGCGGCACCAGAGCTGCTCGGCGCTCATCACGGGCGAGAGCCTCGGGCAGGTGGCCAGCCAGACCGTCGAGGCGCTCAACGCCACCGGCAGCGTCTGCCGTATGCCGGTTTTCCGGCCGCTCATCGGCATGGACAAGGAGGAAATCGTCGTGCGCGCCCGGCAAATCGGGACCTTTGAGACCTCCATTCTGCCCTATGAGGACTGCTGCACCGTCTTTACCCCCCGCCATCCGCAGACCAAGCCCAAGCTGGAAAACGTCGAAAAGCAGGAAGAGGGGCTGGACGTCGAGGCCCTTGTCGAAGAGGCCTTTTGCGGCGTCGAGCGCATTACGCTGGGATAGCGCGGCGCATAAAACGTGAGGAAAGAAGACTTTGCCATGAATTGTGAGATCATTTCCGTCGGCACCGAGCTTTTGCTGGGAGAAATCGCAAACCTCGATGCGCAGATCATTTCGCAGGGCCTGAGCGAGCAGGGCATCAACGTGTTTTACCACACCGTCGTGGGCGACAACCCCGAACGGCTCAAAAAGGCGCTGGCCGTTGCAAAGGCGCGGGCCGACATCATCATCACCACCGGGGGACTGGGGCCGACGGCCGACGATTTGACCAAGGAGACCATCGCCGCCGCTTTTGGCAAAAAGCTGCTGATGAACCGCGAGCAGCAGCTGCGCCTGCATCAGGTCATGGGCGATCGCATGACCCCCAACAACGAAAAGCAGGCGGTGCTGCCCGAGGGCTGCACCGTGCTGGAAAACGACTGGGGCACGGCGCCCGGCTGCGCCTTCGAGGCGTCCGGCTGCCGCGTCGTCATGCTGCCCGGCCCGCCGCACGAGTGCGAGCCGATGTTTTTCAAGCGGGCGCTGCCCTATCTTGAGTCGCTGCGCGAGGGCGTGATCCGCTCGCAGTACGTCAAGATTTTCGGAATGGGCGAGTCGGAGATGGAAAGCAAGCTCAGCTACCTGATGGACAACCTGAAAAACCCGACGGCGGCGCCCTACGCCAAGGAAGGGGAGTGCCTGGTGCGCGTCACGGCAAAGGCTGCGACCGAGGAAGAGGCCTTTGCCATGTGCCGGCCGGTGGTGCGCGAGGTCTGCGACGTGCTGGGCGACGTCGTTTACGGCGTCGACGTGTCCTCGCTCGAGCAGGTCGTCGTTGACGGGCTGCGGAAAAAGGGGCTGACCGTGGCGCTGGCCGAGTCGTGCACCGGCGGGCTGATCGCCCGGCGCCTGACCGACATTCCCGGCGCGTCGGAGGTCTTTGGCTGCGGGCTGGTCACCTATTCCAACGAGATGAAAACCCGGCTTCTGGGCGTTTCGCCCGAGACGCTTCGCGAGCACGGGGCGGTTTCGCCCGAAACGGCGCTTGAAATGGCGCGCGGCGCGCGCAGGGTCGGGCAGGCGGACATCGGCGTCGGCGTGACGGGCATTGCCGGCCCCGGCGGCGGGAGCGAGGAAAAGCCGGTCGGCCTTTTTTATGTCGCCATCAGCGGCCCGAAGGGCGAGCAGGTCATCGAGCGGCGCCGCCGCAGGGCGAGCCGGGAGCGGACGCGGCTTTACGCCAGCTCGTGCGCTCTGGATTTGATTCGCCGCACAGCGCTTTGAGAGTATGCGTCAGGGGGAATACTGTGTTTCTTGAAAAACCGCTCAGCCGAGAGGCTGTTTATTCCGGCAAAATAGTCAATGTCTACCGCGACGAGGTGCTTTTGCCCGACGGCAAGAAGGCGGTGCGCGAGGTCTGCCAGCACCCCGGGGCGGTGGCCGTTCTGGCGGTGGACGAGGGGGATTTGCTCTTTGTGCGCCAATACCGGCACGCCGTGGCGGCCGAGCTGATCGAGGTGCCGGCCGGCAAGCTGGAGCCGGGCGAGAACGCCGAGGCGGCCGCCTGCCGCGAGCTGCGGGAGGAAACCGGCTTCCGCTGCGGCGAGCTCATTCACATGGGGGTCATCTGCCCCAGCCCCGGCATTTTGTCCGAGGTCATTCATCTGTATTTCGCGCGCGGCCTGACCTTTGTCGGGGAGCGGCCTGACGAGGATGAGTTTTTGAGCACCGTGCGCATTCCCCGCGAGACCTTTTGGGAAATGATGCTGCACGGCGAAATCGTCGACGCCAAAACCATCTGCGCCGTCAACATCGCCCGCGCGAGGGGGCTTTTGTAAGGAGGGGTTTCATGCCGTCCATTCTCATTGTCGAGGACGAAAAGACCATTGCCGACATTCTGGTTTTTAACTTAAAGCGCGAGGGGTTTGAAACGGCGGTCGCCTACGACGGCCCGACAGGGCTGCAAAAGGCGCTCGCCGGAGGCTATGATTTGATACTGCTCGACGTCATGCTGCCCGGGCTGGACGGTTTTGAAATCCTGCGCAGCCTGCGCGAAAAGAGCGACGTGCCCGTCATTATGGTGACGGCGCGCGAGGAGGAGCGGGACAAGATTCTGGGGCTGGAGACCGGGGCCGACGACTATGTCACCAAGCCCTTTTCGGTCAAGGAGCTTTCCGCCCGCATCCGGGCCAACATGCGCCGCACGGCGGGCGGCGGGGTGCGCGGCGAGGGCGACAGGGTGCACTTCGGCCCCTTTGTCGTCGACCGCGGGCTGCACACCGTGACCAAAAACGGCGCGCAGCTGGAGCTGACCCAGCGCGAGTATGACATTTTGTCCTATTTCCTGTCGCAGCCGGTGCGCGTCGTCGGCCGCGAAGAGCTGATGGAAAAGGTGTGGGGCTTTGACTATTACGGCGATTTGCGCGCCATCGACGTCGCCATGCGCCGCCTGCGCGAAAAGCTGGAGGACGACCCCGCAGAGCCGGAGTATATCCTGACCAAGCGCGGGCAGGGGTATTACCTCAAGCGGTAGCGCCGCGGACGGGGAGCCATGTTCGTCATTTTGCAGCAGAGGTGGTGCCGCATATGTTTCGCAGCCTGCACATGAAGCTGGTGCTTGTGCTGGTCCTTTTGATTGTCTCGGTGATGTCGGTTGTCGGCACCTTTCTGGTCAACTCGGTCGCCAGCTATAACATCGAAGAGTTTCGCGAGCAGATGCTGCTCGTGTTCACACAGGAGTTTATTCTGACGCTGGAAAAAAGCGCGGGCAGCGCCGAGCCGGTTTCCGCGCTGCGTCAGGTGCTCGAGGCCTATTCCGGGCCTTTGGGCATCGATCAATACCGCAGCTTTTACATTCTTGACGGCGAGACCGGCGATTATCTCGCGGGCTCGGACGACAGGCTGGCCGAAAAGCTGCCCCTGACCAACAACATCCTGACGGCCATGAACGGCGAGGTCGGGCAGCAGGTCGAGCGGCTTGGCCAGTTTTTTGACGTGGCCATTCCCGTGCGCGGGGGCGGAAGCTTTTTCATCGTCGGCGTGATGGACGACAAGACCGAGCTCAACGACCTGTCGTGGCAGCTTTTTTCCATTCTGATCCGGTCGCTGTTTTTCGGGCTTCTGGTCGCCGTGCTCTTGAGCTTCCTGCTGTCCAAAACCATTACGACGCCGGTCGAACGCCTGACGGCACAGGCCGCCGCCATCGCGGCCGGCGACTTCAGCCGCAAGGCCGAGGTCTATTCCGGCGACGAAATCGGCATTCTGACCCAGACCTTCAACGAGATGGCGCAGGTGCTGGAAACGACGCTCAATGAAATTGCCGGCGAGCGCAACAAGCTCAACACGCTCTTTCTGCACATGGCCGACGGCGTGGTCGCCTTTGACCGCTCGGGCCACATTCTGCACCAGAACCCGGCCGCCGAAAAAATGCTGGGAAAATCCCTCGACGCGAGCAAGACCTATGCCGAGGTCTTTCCCAACCTGCACATCGACGACAGCGACCTTGTGGAGAGCGGGCGCTATATTGAAATTGATTATTCGGCCAACAAGCGCATTTTGAAAATCTTTTTCGCCCCCTTCGGCGGCGATGAAGAGGGCGGGCTGATCGCCGTGCTGCACGACATTACCGAGCAGCAGAAGCTCGAATCGTCGCGCCGCGAGTTTGTCGCCAACGTCTCGCACGAGCTGCGCACGCCGCTGACCAATATCCGCGGCTATACGGAAACGCTGATCGACGCCCGCGGCGAGATCGACGCCGAAACCGAGGTCCGGTTTTTGAACGTCATCCACAACGAAGCCGACCGCATGACCCACATCGTCAAGGACCTGCTGACGCTGTCGCAACTCGATTACGAGCGTATGCAGGTCAACGCCGCCGAGGTCTCGCTGTGCGCGCTGGTGCGCGGCACCGTCGAGGCCATGACCATGGAGGCGGCGCGCCAGCAGGTCACCCTCATCTGCGACCTGCCCGGCGATCTGCCGCCCGTGATGGGCAACCGGGAGCGCATCGAGCAGGTGATCGTCAACATCACCTCCAACGCCATCAAGTACAACCGCCCGCAGGGCACCGTGACGCTGACGGGCGGCGTAGAGGACGGAAAGGTCTTTGTGCGCGTGCGCGACACCGGCATCGGCGTGCCCGCAGAGGACCTGCCGCGCATTTTCGAGCGCTTTTACCGGGTGGACAAGGCGCGCTCCCGCGAGCGCGGCGGCACGGGGCTGGGGCTGGCCATCGCCAAGGAGATCATCGAGTACCACGGCGGCAGCATCCGGTTTGAAAGCACCTGCGGCGAGGGCAGCGTCGTGACCGTCATGCTGCCCATGGCGGAAAACGGGGGCGAAAAGCATGCGTGAGCGAATGAAAAGCGCAGCGCTCGCCGTCCTGCTTGTGACGATGCTGCTTCTGCTGTATCTTTCGCTGACGCTCGGCATCGACAGCGGCGAAAAGATTCTGGCCCGCATTTTCGGCGTCTCGGCGCCGAGCGAGGAGGTCGAGCTTCAGCCGCGCGCCGCCGTCGAGCTGCGCGCGCTGGCTGTCTGCACGCCGCAGGGCGTGCGCATGCCGCAGAGCGCTGCGGAAAAGGACGAGATGTCGAACGCCGTCAGCGCCATTTACGCAGAGGCCGTCGGCTCGGCGGGCGAGGCGCAGGCCATCACCCGCCAGCAATACCTGAACCTTCTGCGCGCCCCCGCCGTCTATTTCGGCTTTGACACCGAGCTTCCGCTGTTTCTGCTGCGCGCATGGGTCGGGCTGGAGCGCGGGCAGCGCGGCGAAAGCCGCCTGTGCAATCTGGTGGTCGCCGCCGCCGAAGAGCAGGTGGTGATGGCCTGGTACGACACGGGCGCGGGGGAATACCGCATGTCCGCGACGGCGGCGGCCGTCGACCGGCTGACCCGGCTGTGCGAGGGGTGGAGCGGGTCTAACGCCGTGTTTGCCTTTCAGGACGGCGGCTTTGCCGCGCTGTGCGCCGACGAGCCGGTTTTGCTGGCCGTCAGCGAAGAGAAGATTTACAGCGTGCGCCCGCTCGAGCTTGCCCAGACGGGCGAGCTTTCGCGCGAGGTGCTGACCAGCTTTGATCTCAACCCCTATCTGGCCCGCGTTTACGAGGAGAGCGGGGGAGAGATGGTCTATGTCGAGGGCTACAACGTCCTGCGCGTCAACGGGCAGGGGGATTTGGTCTATACCGCGGGCGCCGCGGGGCAGGGCCTTTCGCTGGGCGTGTCCGAGGCGGAGGCCGACGACCAAAGCCTCATTGTCGAGGGCGTGCGCGCGCTTTTGTCCGGCCTTAACAGGCAGGTGGGCGCGGGCGGCGTATACAGTTTTAACGAAATGAGCGCCGGAAAAGACGGCGAGTTGACCCTGCTGTTTGACCTGACGCTGGACGGCCGCCCCGTCGTTTCCAAGCGGCCGGCCGCCCATGTCACCGTCCATAGCGGGCGGGTGACCTACCTGCGCATAGCGCCGCGCCGGTTTGAACAGGCGGGAAGCCGGAGCATTCTGCCCATCCGTCAGGCGGCGGCGGTATTGCAGGGCCGAAGCGGCCTGCGCCTGAGCGTTCGCTACGAGGAAAAGCAGGACGGGCTGCTGATCCCGGCGCTGTACAGCACGGAGGAGCCGTATGGAGTGGAGTAAAGTCAAGAGCATTCTCATTGTGCTGCTGCTGATCGTCAATCTGCTGCTCGGCTTTAACATCGAAAGCCAGATAGCGGCGCAGAGGCGGGCGGAGGCCGCCGGTCTGCACAGCGCGCTGACGCTGCTGAGCCAGCAGGGCGCGCGGTTCGACGAGCAGCTGTTTTGGGACATGCCGCGCTCGTCTGACGTGCTGACGGGCGAGCGCAGCGCCGCGTGTGAAAGCAAAGTCGCCGGCGCGCTGCTCGGCGCAAACAGCTTAAACGACGCGGGCGGCGGTATCAGCATCTACACCTCCCGCGCCGGAAGCGCCACCTTCCGCAGCGGCGGGCTTTTCGAGGCGGAGCTGGTCGACGGCACCACGGCCGCGCAGCTTCTCGAGGGCATTTTGAAAAACACCGAGGTCAAGGGCATGAGCTGCGAGCGCTCGGAGAGCGCCGGCGGCGTCAGCGCACAGCTTTTGCTGGAGGGGCGCGCCGTGGTGGGCTGCACCCTCGCCTGTCAGGACACCGCGGCCGGCGCGCGCGTTTCGGGCCGCTGGTACTTCGGTCAGGGGCTGCGGCAGGAGGGCGTCGGCGTCAGCCGGGCCGAAATGGCGGTGGCCCTGCTGGGCCTGGAGCGGGAAAAACCGCTGAAAATCACCGATCTGCGCATTGTGTACGTGCAGGAGCCGGTGCGCGGCGGCGTGCGCTTTGTGCCGGTCTGGCAGGTGAGCGGCGCCGGCGGCCAAATTTTTCTTAATAATGTCACAAAACGGGAAATCACGGCGGAATAGGCTCAAACTGCACAAAAAAAGGCAAGCTCCGCACGGTTTTTCTGCCCGTGAGCGCTTTTATTTTTTCTTTATCTTTTGCGCATAATATGATATGATATTGAAAGTGTAAAAAAACACAGCACATGGCTGCTTTAAACAGAGGTGCTTTGCTATGGAAACCATTGTCATTCACGGCGGTAAGCCGCTGTTCGGAGAGATCACAGTCAGCGGCGCAAAGAACGCCGCTTTGGCCATTATTCCCGCCGCCATTCTGGTCAACGGGGTATGCCGCATAGAAAATGTCCCCTGCGTCAATGATGTGCTGATTCAGCTGGATATTCTGCGCCAGCTGGGCGCTCAGGTGCGCAGCATCACCCCCACCGTGGTGGAAATCGACTGCCGCGGCGTGCAGAACAAAAAAGCCCCCGACGAAATGACGCGCCGCATCCGCGCCTCGTATTATCTGCTGGGGGCTCTTTTGGGGCGCTATCACCACGCAGAGGTCGCGCTGCCCGGCGGCTGCAACTTCGGCGGCGTGCGCCCCATCGACCAGCACATCAAGGGCTTTGAGGCGCTCGGGGTGAACGTGCGGCAGGAAAAGGGCTATGTCACCGCCCATTCGGACCGCCGGCTTCAGGGCGGCAGCGTTTACCTTGACGTCGTGTCGGTCGGGGCCACCATGAACATCATGCTGGCGGCCGTTCTGGCCGAGGGGCAAACGGTCATCGAAAACGCCGCCAAGGAGCCGCACATCGTCGACCTGGCCAACTTCCTCAACTCGATGGGCGGCGACATCATGGGCGCCGGCACCGACGTCATCAAAATCCGCGGGGTGGAAAGCCTGCGCGGCGGCGTCTATTCCATCATCCCCGACCAAATCGAAGCGGGCACCTACCTGGTCGCCGTGGCGGCGGCGGGCGGCAGCCTGCTCGTTAAAAACGTCATTCCCAAGCACCTCGACTGCATCACGGCAAAGCTGAGCGAGATGGGCGTCGAAATCGAAGAGCAGGACGACACCGTGCGCGTCACGCGCCGCGGCCCGCTCAACCGCGTCAACATCAAGACGCTGCCCTACCCCGGCTTTCCGACCGACATGCAGCCGCAGATGACGGCGGCCCTTTGTCTGGCTTCGGGCACCAGCATTGTCACCGAGGGCGTGTGGGACAACCGGTACCGCTATGTCGACGAGCTGCGCCGCATGGGGGCGCACATTCAGGTAGACGGGCGCGTCGCCGTCGTCGAGGGGACGGAGCGCCTGACGGGCGCTACCGTGCGCGCCTGCGATCTGCGCGCCGGGGCCGCCATGGTCATCGCCGGTCTGGCTGCCGAGGGAGAGACGGTGATCGAGGAAATTCACCACATCGAACGCGGGTATGAATCTTTGGTGGACAAGCTGCGCCGCGCCGGCGCCGATATCTGCCGCTCGAGCAAGCCCGACGACGTCCGTGTGATTCCCGAGGCAAATTAAGCGTCGTCCGGCCGCCGGCGGGAAAGCCTTTCCCGCCGACGGCTTTTTTTGCAACGCGCCGGAAGGAGTTTAAACCGATGCAATATTTCTGCACGCTGGCCAGCGGATCGTCCGGCAATGCCGCGCTGTACGTCAGCGGCCGCGCCCGCATCCTGATCGACGCGGGGACCAACTGCAAGCACATCCGCGCCATGCTGGCCGGGCTGGATATAAATACGGCCGAGCTTACGGATATTCTCATTACCCACACCCACACCGACCACGTCTCTGCCCTGCCCGTGCTGCTCAAGCACACGGGGGCGCGGCTGTGGTGCTCGTCGGGCGCTTACGGCGAGCTGTGCAGTCTGGTGGGAAGCGCCCGCCCGCAGTGCTTTGAAACGGGCGAGGAGCTCGATTTAAACGGCGTCGGCGTCCGGTCCTTTGCCACGCCGCACGACAGCCCGGGCAGCGTGGGATACATACTGGGCGAGGGCGGGAGCGCCGTCGGGTACTGCACCGATCTGGGGCGCGTGACGCCCGGCATTTTAGAGGCGCTGTCGGGCCTGCCGACCGTCGCGCTGGAGTCCAACCACGATGTGGACATGCTGCGCGCCGGCCCCTACCCGTACTCCATCAAGGCCCGCATTTTGTCCGATACGGGCCACCTGTCCAACCACAGCTGCGCCTGCGCGCTGGAAGCGCTGGTGCAGAAGGGGACGCGCCGCGTCGTGCTCACCCACCTGAGCGACAAGAACAACACCCCCCGGCACGCCGACGCCGAGGCGCGGCTGGCACTGTACCGTCAGGGCGCGCAGGACGACGTCAGCATAGCGGTCGCGCCGCGCCGCGCCGCGCTGGAGCCGGTGGCGCTATGATAGGCATTCGGCTGATCTGCGTCGGCAAGCTGAAGGAGCGTTTTTATCAGGACGCCTGCGCCGAATATGTCAAGCGGCTGGGGGCCTATTGCCGGCTGGAAATCTGCGAGCTGCCCGAAGAGGCGGGGCGGCCCGACGGGCTGCGGCGCGAGGGAGCGCGCGTGCTCGACAGCATCGCCCCGGGCGCCTTTGTCATCGCCCTGTGCATTGAAGGGGAGAGCATGTCCAGCGAAAAGCTGGCCGAAAGGCTGGCGGCGTTGCAGACGCGCGGCGTTTCGCGGCTGTGCTTTGTCATCGGCTCGAGCGAGGGGCTGGACGCCGCCGTCAAGGCCCGGGCCGACTTGCGCCTGTCCATGTCCCCCATGACCTTTCCGCACCATCTGGCCCGCGTGATGGTGCTGGAACAGATGTATCGCGCGTTATCCATTGCAGCAGGAGGAAAATACCACAAATGATACCATAAAATCGTGCGAAGGAGTGTAGAAAAGTATGAGCTTTGACTTTGAAACGACCCTTGACAGGAGAAACACCTGCTCGGCCAAGTGGGACGGCCTGGAGGAGAAGTTCGGCATCGGCGACGCGAGCGGCGTCATTTCCATGTGGATTGCCGATATGGACTTTGCCTGTCCGCCCGAAATCGTGCAGGCCGTGCAGCAAAAGGTGGCCCACCCCGCTTACGGCTACTGCTTTACGCCGCCCGAGGTGCCCGAGGCCATTTGCCTGTGGCAGAAAAAGCGCTTTGACCTGACCGTTCAGCCGGAATCGCTGGTCTACGGCAGCGGCGTGCTGCCCATTTTGGCGGCGGGCTTGCAGGCGCTGACCCGCAGGGGCGAGGGCGTCATCATCCAGTCGCCGGTCTACTATCCGTTTGCCGCCACCATCAAAAGCAGCGACCGCGTCGTCATCGACAACCCGCTGATCGAGGAGGAGCGCGACGGAAAGCTCACCTATTCCATCGATTTTGACAACCTGCGCACCGTGGCCGCCCGCGAAAACGTCACCGCCATGATTTTCTGCAACCCGCACAACCCGGCCGGCCGCATCTGGACGCCCGAGGAGCAGCGCATGGTGGCCGAAATCTGCTGCCAGAACGGTGTTTTCCTGATATCCGACGAAATTCACGCCGATCTCGTCCTGGGGCAAAACCGCATGGTGCCCTTTATGAAGGCCTGCCCCAACCACAGCGGCCACGCCATGTCCATCATGTCGACGAGCAAAACCTTCAACGTCGCCGGGCTGAACGCCGCTTACAGCGTCATTCCCTGCGCCGAAACGCGCGAAAAGGTCAAGGCCCGCATGGCCCGCAACCGCGCGGGCGGGTTCGGGTATCTGGGCGCCGCCGCCCTTGTCGCCGCCTACAACCGCTGCGATTATTACGTGGACGGCCTGTGCAGAAAGCTCGAGCAAAACGCCGCCGCCGTTTATGACTTCTGCCGCGAGCGCCTGCCGCAGGTGCGTGTGGCCGAGCTTCAGGGCACCTATCTGATGTGGCTGGATTTGACGCGCCTGGGCGTGCCCAAGGACAAGGTAGAGCGCTTTTTGCTGGACAAAGCGGGGCTGGTTTTTGACCCCGGCGTCTGGTTTGCCGAGCAGTACGAGGGATACGGCCGCATGAACATCGCGACGAGCAACGCGACCGTCGTGCGGGCGATGGAACAGCTGGAAAAGGCCGTCAAGGCTCTGTGACCGGCAAAAGAGGGAATCGTGAAGATTCCCTCTTTTTTTGCCGGCGGGTATTCTTGCGACACTTTTTAGTTGTGTCAAAGGCCGAAAGGTGTTACAATGATTATATCTGTATGGTGGGGGGGACTGCGATGGTTGTGCTGGGGATCGACCCTGGATACGCCATCGTCGGCTACGGTGCCGTGGAGTTTCTGCGCGGCCGCACCCACGTCCTCGGCTACGGCGCCATCACCACAAAGGCCGGCGTGCCGCTGCCCGATCGGCTGAGCGAGATTTACCGCGACATGACCGGGCTGCTGCAAAAGCTGCGGCCCGACGCCGTCGCCATCGAGGAACTTTTTTTCAATACCAACGTCACAACAGGGATTGCCGTCGCACAGGCGCGCGGCGTCATTGTGCTGTCCTGCGCGCAAAGCGGGGTGCCCGTTTTTCAATATACGCCGCTGCAGGTCAAAATGGCGGTGGTCGGCTACGGCCGGGCGGAAAAACGGCAGGTCATGGAGATGACGCGCATGATGCTGGGGCTGGACAGGGTTCCGCGCCCCGACGACGCGGCCGACGCTCTGGCCGTCGCGCTGTGCCACGGCCACACGTCGCAGTCGCTGACCAGCGACGGGCGGCAGTAACAGGAGAAGGGGTGCCGCGCACGGCACGGACGCCCTCTCGCGCGCAAAGGAGAGCGCAAATGTTTTATTTTATTCGCGGAACGGTGGCGCACACGGCGCCCGGCCTTGTCGTCATCGACGCGGGCGGGGTGGGGTATGCCCTCAACACCTCGTATCTGTCGGCGTCGTCGGTCAAAACAGGCGATACGGCGACCTTTTACACCTACCTGTACGTCCGTGAGGACATTTTTGACCTGTACGGCTTTGCCTCGCAGGAGGAGCTGACCTGCTTTAAGCAGCTGATTGCCATTTCCGGCGTGGGGCCCAAGGCGGCGGCGGCCATTTTGGGGGTCGTCAGCCCGCAGAAGCTGGCGCTTGCCGTCGTCACCGGAGACGAAAAGGCGCTGTGTCAGGCGCCGGGCATCGGGAAGAAGCTGGCGCAGCGCATCATTTTGGAGCTCAAGGACAAAATGGCGAAGGTTCAGCTGGAGTCGGCGTCGGGCGCTGAGGGGCCGGCCGTCGAGCTGCCCGCGGACGGTGGTGCGCTGGACGATGCGCTGGCCGCGCTGGCCGTGCTCGGCTATTCGCGTGCGCAGGCCCTTGCCGCGCTCAAGGGCGTGGACACCGCGGCGCTGCCCGTCGATGAAATCGTCCGCGCCGCTTTGAAGAAGCTGTATTGAGGCAAATGCCAAACCGCGGCGCGGACGGGCGAATCGCCGCCGTGCGGCGTAACGCGCAGGGTGATCGCATCACCCGAGCGAGTGGAATCAAAACGGGGCCCCCAAAGGGCCTGCCGCGCAGGGCGTTTGGGAAAGCCGCGCCGCTTTAAAGAAGCTGTATTGAGGCAAACGCCAAACCGCGGCGCGGACGGGCGAATCGCCGCTGTGCGGCGCAGCGCGCAGGGTGATTGCATCACCCGAGCGAGTGGAATCAAAACGGGGCCCCCGAAGGGCCTGCCGCGCAGGGCGTTTGGGGAAGCGAGCCGCCAAGCGGGATTGTGTAAATAAGAGGAAGATTCATGGCCATTGAGTTTGAAAAGGATTTTGAAGATCGCATTGTCACCAGCTCGCTGACGACCGAGGATGAGGGAGAGGTCTCCCTGCGGCCCCGGCGGCTGGAGGAATACACCGGCCAGAGCAAGGCCAAGGAAAACCTGTCGGTTTTTATTGAAGCGGCGCGCATGCGCGGGGAATCGCTGGACCATGTGCTGCTGTACGGCCCGCCGGGGCTGGGAAAAACGACGCTGGCCGGCATCATCGCCGCCGAAATGGGGGTCAGCATTCGCATCACCTCCGGCCCGGCCATCGAAAAATCGGGCGATCTGGCGGCGCTTCTGACCAATCTCGCACCGGGGGACGTGCTGTTCATCGACGAGATTCACCGCTTAAACCGCAGCGTTGAAGAGGTGCTGTACCCCGCGATGGAGGATTACGCCCTTGACATCATCATCGGTAAGGGCCCTTCGGCGCGGTCCATACGGCTCGACCTGCCGCGCTTTACCCTGATCGGGGCGACGACGCGCGCCGGGCAGCTCAGCTCGCCGCTGCGCGATCGCTTCGGCGTGCAGCTTCGGCTGGAGATGTACTCGGCCGAGGAGCTTTTGCAGATTACCCGGCGCTCGGCCGCCATTTTGGGCATTCCCATCGAGCCTGCGGGCGCCATGGAAATCGCCATGCGCAGCCGCGGCACGCCGCGCATCTGCAACCGCATTTTAAAGCGTGTGCGCGACTTTGCGCAGGTGCGCTCCGAGGGCGTCATTTCGCGCGAGGTGGCCGACGTCGCGCTCGGCGCGCTGGAGATTGACAGTCTCGGGCTGGACGCCACCGACCGTCGTATGCTTGAGAGCATCATTTTAAACTTCGGCGGCGGGCCGGTCGGGCTGGAAACGCTGGCCGCCACCATCGGCGAGGAAAGCGTCACCCTTGAGGATGTTTACGAGCCTTACCTGATGCAAATCGGATTTTTAAACCGCACACCGCGGGGCCGCTGCGCCACCAAGCGGGCGTACGATCACCTGAAAATCCCCTTTTTGGGGCAGACCGAACTGATGTAAAGCGAGGAAGCAACATGGGAAAATATTTCGGAACCGACGGCGCGCGCGGCGTCGCCAACGTGGAGCTGACGGCGGAGCTTGCCTATAAAATCGGCGTGGCTTCGGCCTGGGTGCTGACCCGGGACTTTAAGCACCGCGCCTGCTTTTTCATCGGGCGCGACACCCGCATTTCGGGCGGCATGCTCGAAGCCGCGCTCGAGGCGGGCATCTGCGCCGCCGGGGTCGACGTCGTGTCGCTGGGCGTTTTGCCCACGCCGGCCGTCGCGCTGCTGACGGCGACGCACGCCGTCAACGCCGGATTTGTCATTTCGGCGTCGCACAACCCCTTTGAGCACAACGGCATCAAGATTTTCGGAAGCCGGGGCTACAAGCTGACCGACGAGCAGGAAGAGGAGATCGAGCGGTTTATCGAAAACCCGCCGCAAGAGGCCATGGTCAGCGGCGCGGAGCTGGGCCGCATTACCCACCTTGAGCTTTCGGCCGAGGTAGAATACACCGACCACATCATCAAGTGCGCGCCGGGGCGCATTGAGGGAATGCGCATTGTCATCGACTGCGCCAACGGCGCCGCAAGCGCCACGGCCGGCCGCATTTTCGGCGCGCTGGGCGCCGAGGTCACCCTCATTCACCACTCGCCCAACGGCGTCAACATCAACGAGCGCTGCGGCTCCACGCACATGGAGGACCTGTGCGCCAGGGTGACCGAGGGCGGCTATGACATGGGCGTTGCCTTTGACGGCGACGCCGATCGCTGCCTGCTGGTCGACGAAAAGGGCCGCGTCATTGACGGCGACTGCATTCTGGCCCTGCTGGCGGAAAAAATGCACGCCGAGGGCGCCTTGCAGGGCGGCGTGTCGGCCACCGTCATGTCCAACCTCGGCCTGCGCGCCTTTTGCCGCGAGCGGGGCATCGAGGTCGGATGCACCAAGGTGGGCGACCGGTATGTGCTCGAGGAAATGCAGCAGAAGGGCTGGAACCTGGGCGGCGAGCAGTCGGGGCATGTCATTTTGTCCGACTACGCCACGACGGGCGACGGCGAGCTGACGGCGGCGCACTTTTTGTGCATGCTGAGCGCCTCGGGCAAAAAGGCCTCGGAGCTGCGCGACCGGGTGGCCATTTACCCGCAGGTCACCCTCAACGTCAAAGCGCCCAACAGCGTCAAAAAGCAGGTGGCCGGCCTGCCCGCCGTGCGCGAGGTGGCGGCGCAGATTGAGGCCGCGTTCGGCAGCGACGGACGCATTCTGATCCGCCCGTCGGGCACCGAGGCGCTGGTGCGCGTCATGGTCGAGGGGCGCGACGCGCAGCAGGTCACACAATGGGCGCAAAAGGCCGCGTCGGTCATCGAACAGGCTGTGGCCGGAATATCCTGTGAATAGGCTCGGTTCGAGAATAGATAAGAAAAAAAGGAGAGTTTCACCATGTGTGGAATTGTTGGATACAGCGGACAGAAGCAGGCGCTGCCTGTGCTGCTGAAAGGGCTTTACACGCTGGAGTACCGCGGTTACGACTCGGCGGGCGTCGCCGTTGAAACGCCCGACGGCCTGCGCGTCGTCAAGACGCAGGGCAGGATCAGGGTGCTGGACGAAAAGATTCAGGCGCTCGGCGGCCTTGCCGGAACCTGCGGCATCGGCCACACGCGCTGGGCGACTCACGGGGCGCCCTCCGACGTCAACGCCCACCCCCACGTCAGTCAGGACGGCCGCTTTGCGCTGGTGCACAACGGCATCATTGAAAACTATCTGGAGCTGCGCGAGGAGCTGCAAAAGGACGGCTTTGTCTTTAAAAGCGAAACCGACACCGAAACGGTGGTCCATCTGTTTCAGAAGCTGTACTGCGGCGATATGGTCAAGACGCTGGCGGCCGTCGTCGGCCGGCTGCGCGGCGGCTTTGCGCTTGGCGTCATCTCGTCTGTCAACCCGGGCGAGCTGGTCTGCGTGCGGCGCGACAACCCGCTCATCGTCGGCCTGGGCGACGGTGAGAACATGATGGCCTCGGACATTCCGGCCATTCTGCCCGTCACGCGGCGCTATGTCGTGCCGGGCGACGAGGAAATCGCCCGGGTAACCGCCGAAGGCGTGCGCTTTTTCAGCCTTTCGGGCGAGGAGCTGCACCGCGAGGCGCAGACGGTCGACTGGGACGTTTCGGCGGCGGAAAAGGGCGGGTATGACCATTTCATGCTCAAGGAGATCTTCGAGCAGCCCCGCGCCGTGCGCGACACCGTGACCTCGCGCATCAAAAACGGCCTGCCCGCCCTCGACGAGTACGGGCTGACCGACGAGCTCTTTCAAAACGTGCGCAACATCCACGTCGTCGCCTGCGGGTCGGCGCTGCACGCCGGTCTGGTCGGCAAGGCCGTCATCGAAAAGCTGGCGCGCGTGCCGGTGCTGGCGCAGGTGGCCAGCGAGTTCCGTTACAGCGACCCCATCATCGGGCAGGGGGATTTGTGCATCATCATCAGCCAGTCGGGTGAAACGGCCGACACGCTGGCCGCGCTGCGCGAGGCCAAAAAGCGGGGGGCGCGCACCATTGCCATCTGCAACGTCGTCTCCTCGTCGGCCGCGCGCGAGGCCGACAGCGTGCTGTATACCTGGGCGGGGCCGGAAATTGCCGTCGCCACCACCAAGGCCTATTCGGCCCAGCTGGCCGCGCTGTACCTCATCGCCGTGCGCGCCGCGCTGGCCCGCGGCACCATGGACGAACAGACGGCCCGCCGCTGCTGCGAAGAGATTCTGGCCCTGCCCGGCAAAATCGAAAGCCTGCTGGGCACCCGCGAGGAAATGGACCGGCTGGCCGGGCTGTACTGCGGCCGCGAGGACACCTTCTTCCTCGGCCGCGGCATCGATTACGCCGCCGCGCAGGAGGCGTCGCTCAAGCTCAAGGAAATCAGCTATGTGCACTCCGAGGCATACGCCGGCGGCGAGCTCAAGCACGGCACCATTTCGCTGATTGAAAAGGGGACGCTGGTGGCGGCGCTGGCCACCGACCCCGCCCTGTACGAGAAAATCATCTCCAACATCAAATCGGTCAAGGCGCGCGGCGCCTCGGTCATTTTGGTGACCAACGGCGAGTATCAGGCCGACGGCGAGGTGTGCGACCACATCGTGCGTCTGCCGGACTGCCTGCCCGAGCTTGCGGCCTCCCTCTCCATCGTGCCGCTGCAGCTTTTGGCCTATTACATCGGCGTACACCGCGGCTGCGACATCGACAAGCCGCGCAATCTGGCGAAATCGGTCACGGTCGAATAAAAAAACCGGCAGGACGGCGGGGCTTCGCCGTCCTGCCTTCTTGCTGTAAAGGGGGAGCCGGTATGGAAAAAATGTATCACATCGGCCTCGACGCCTCGCACGGCGCGCGCTGCGCCATTCTGCCGGGCGATCCGGGGCGGGTGCCCGCCATTGCCGCCCGGCTGGATCGGCCGCGTTTTCTTGCGGAAAACCGCGAATACACCAGCCACCTCGGCTTTATTGAGGGCGAGCCGGTGCTCGTCATGTCGACCGGCATGGGCGGGCCGTCGACGGCCATCGGCGTCGAGGAGCTGTACCGGACGGGGGTGCGCACCGTCATCCGCGTCGGCACCTGCGGCGGAATGGCCGAGCGGGTGGTGGGCGGCGATCTGGTCGTGGCGCAGGCCTCGGTGCGCATGGAGGGGACAACGCGCGAATACGTCGATTTGGAATACCCCGCCTGCGCCGACTGGGAAGTGACCAACGCGCTGGTCGCCGCCGCGCGCGGGACGGGCCGTGCGGTGCACGTCGGCGTGGTGCAGAGCAAGGATTCCTTTTACGGCCAGCACGACCCGGCGCGTATGCCGGCGGGCATCGAGCTGATGCGCAAATGGGACCAGTGGATTGCGGCGGGCTGCCTCGCGTCTGAGATGGAGAGCGCCGCGTTGTTTGTCGTGTCGTCCGTTTTGGGCATCCGCGCCGGCTGCGTGCTCAGCGTCTGCTGGAATCAGGAGCGCAGGAAAAAGGGGCTTTCAGACCCGCAGTGCACGGACCCGTCCCCGGCCATCGAAGCGGCGGTTTCGGCGGTGCGCAGGCTGATTTTGCAGCAGAAACAGGGCGGGTGCTGAGCGGCGCCGGCGTTTTTAAGCGGTTTCCCAAAGGGAAACCGCTTTTTTCAGGGGCGGGCGCAAGGCTATTTTATAGAGCGAAAAGCAAATAGCGCTTGAAAAATTTCGGAAGATTGTTATAATAAAATAAAAAAACAGTAAACGGGGAAATACGCATGGATGAAATTGATGTAAAAATATTGAAGTGCCTCAAGGCCAACGCCCGTGAAAACGCCTCGGTCATTTCCGAGCGTGTCGGCATGTCGGTGTCGGCCGTCATCGAGCGCATCCGCAAGCTGGAGGCTTCGGGCCTCATCCGCCAGCACACCACCATTCTCAACAACAAAAAAGCCGGCAAGGACGTCACGGCCTTTATGTTTATCAGCCTCGAGCACCCCAAGTACATCGAGCGCTTTACCGGCTTTGTCCGGGAAAACCGCGAGATACTGGAATGTCATTACATTACGGGGGATTCCGATTTTATCATCAAGGTGGTGACCGACAACACGCAGACGCTCGAGCGGCTGCTCAACGACGTCAAGAGCGTCAGCGGCGTCATGGCGACGCGGACCATTGTCATTTTGTCCACCGTCAAAGAAGAGTTTTCGGTCGACCCGGAAGAATTGCTCAAATAGCCTGTCAAGATTCAACAAAAATCCTCTCGCCGAAAGATAAGTCTTGACAGAAGATGCACAAACGGCTATACTAACAATCAAGATACCTTTTAGCTCGGCAGCGCTTACCACTTTCAATCAGGCGGGAACCGATATGAATGCCTTTTTCCATCCGTTTGACGGGCACGACGAGGATGAGGTCGTCGCGCAGTACGCGCGGCTTGTGCGGGCCGTCATCCGCCCCTATTTTCTCAGCGGCGGCGACGTCGACGACCTGTATCAGGAAGGCATGATGGGCCTTTTGAAGGCCATCCGGACCTATGACCCTGCGCGGTCCCCGCATTTTGAGGCCTATGCCGTGGTCTGCATCCGCAACCGCATTCTTGATGCGCTGCGCCGGCAGTCGCACGAGTGGGAAAGGCAGCTGTACAGAGTCGATGCCCCGCAGTTTCTTGTCGGTAATTCAGCAGAGAATATACTTTCCGATCCCGAGACCGAGGTTCTGGCGAGCGAATCCGCAAGCGAGATAAAAACCGTCCTCTCCGGCCTGCTGTCTGCTTTAGAAGCGTCTGTCCTGGAAGCTTACTTACAGGGCTATACCATGTCGGAAATTGCCGAAAGCATGAATCGCCCGGTAAAATCCGTGGACAACGCCATCCAGCGCATCCGGCGCAAGTTCGCGCACTACCTGTCACAAGGCGACAACAGGAATTGCCCTGTTCGCATAAATCCATCCCAGCAAAAGGGAGCAAAAGAGAGGTAAAAGCACATGTACGAAGACAAGACTCTGGTATGCAAAGAATGTGGCAACGAATTCGTGTTCACCGCCGGTGAGCAGGAGTTTTACGCCGAGCGCGGATTCCAGAACGAGCCCCAGCGCTGCAAGACCTGCCGCGACGCCCGCAAGAACGCTGCCCACGGCCCGAGAGAGTACTTCACCGCCACCTGCGCCGCCTGCGGCAAAGAGGCGAAGGTCCCCTTCGAGCCCAAGACCGATCGTCCGGTTTATTGCAGCGACTGCTTCGCCAAGATCAAAGAGCAGCAGGCCTGATTTGCATCTGACGAAAAGGCTCTCCCCGCGGGGAGAGCCTTTTTTTAACGCGCCGGCGGCAACGGAAAAGCGCCCGCAATCGGCCGGATTGCAGGCGCCTTGCAAGCTTTTACTTGATGATGACGTTCATGGCCTCTTTGACCTGACGTACCGTTTCGTTGCCGATTTCGTTGGCCTTTTGGCTGCCGGAGCGGATGATTTCCTTGACCTCGTCGAGATGCGACTCGTAATAGGCGCGCCTTTCGCGGAAGGGGTCCATCATGCCGTTGAGGACGCCGGACAGGTTTTTTTTGCAGGCGACGCAGCCGATGGCGCCCTTGCGGCACAGGTCGCAGACGTTGTCGTACTCGTCGGGGTTGAAGGCCTTGTGGTAGGCGCTGACCGTACACACCTCGGGGTGGCCGGGGTCGGTTTTTTGCAGGCGGCTTTTGTCGGTCAGCGCGTTCATGACCTTTTTGTGCACCGTGTCGCGGTCGTCGGACAGATAAATGGCGTTGCCGTCCAGACCGATGAGGCGGGGGCAGCGGCTCAGCATGATCTGCGGCTCGACCAGCACGGGGGCGTACATGCTGTTGAAGCGGCGCACAATTTTGCGCGTCAGCTCAAGGTGGGGGGCCTGATCCTCGCCGACGGGGACCAGATGGGCGTTGCAGAAGGTGATGTCGGCCGTCTGGCTGACGGGGTAGCCCAAAAAGCCGTAGGTCATATCGTCGTAGCCGTACTGGCTGGCCTCGGTCTTGATGGTGGGGTTGTGGCGCAGCGTGTTGACGCTGACCAGCATGGAATAGAAAATCGTCAGCTCGGCGATGGAGGAAACGGCCGACTGCTGGACAAAGGTGACCACGTTGGGGTCAAGGCCGACCGAGAGATTGTCCATGGCGACCTCGAGAATGCTCTGGTGAATGAGAGCGGGGTTTTCAAAGTGGGTGGTCAGGGCCTGAATATCGGCCATTAAAATAAAGGTGTCGTATTCGTGCTGGAGATTGACGCGGCTTTGAAGGCTGCCGACATAGTGGCCCAGATGCAGCTTGCCCGTTGTGCGGTCACCCGTTAAAATACGCTTCTTCATATTTGCAGCTCCCTTACCTGTAAACATATAAACCAATCATAGCGCGAGCGGCCCGGATTGTCAAGAAATTGCACAAAAGCATTGAAAAAAGCGTATAAACGGGGTATAATACTCGGTATGGACAAGCAGACTATTACAACGGAGGTGACAACAATGACTGTTACCAAGCAAAGCCTGATCGGCGAGGTCCTTGACTTTGACGTCAACACGGCGCAGTTCTTCTTTGAAATCGGGATGCACTGCCTGGGCTGCCCCTCGTCCCGCGGGGAGAGCATTGAAGAGGCCTGTGCCGTTCACGGCACCAATGCCGACGAGCTGGTCGCAAAGCTCAACGCTTACTTCCAGTCGAAGTAAGACCCTTGCGGCAGCCTGCGGAACCGCCGCGGCGCGGTATAAGCAGTTGGAAGAAGGCCCCGCAAAATCCGCGGATTTTGCGGGGTACTCTTTTTTGCGCTCGGCGCGGGCGCAAAAGCGCCGCCACGGCTTTCAAACACGGACATTACAACGGAGAGGAGCTGCCCGCCATGAATCTGACCCCACGTTTGCAGACGGCTGCCGAGCTGTGCGGCGGCGCGCAAAGCGTCATCGACGTCGGCTGCGACCACGCCCATTTATGCGTTGAGCTGATCCGGCGCGGCGCGCAGCGGGCCTACGCCTCGGACATACGCGAGGGGCCTTTGCAGCGCGCGCGGCAGACCATCGCCCGCTGCGGAATGGAAGGGCAGATACAGGCCGTTTTGTGCGACGGGCTGCGCGGCTTTACCCCCGACATGGCCGACGCCATCGTCATCTGCGGCATGGGCGGGGACACCATCTGCCACATTTTGCAGCAGTCGCCCTGGGCGCTTTCAGGGGATCATCTTCTGGTGCTGCAGCCCATGACGCGGGCCGGCACGCTGCGCCGCTTTCTGTCGCGCAGCGGCTGCACGGTGCGGGAGGAGCGTCTGGCCCGCGAGTGGGACAAGCTCTACTGCGTGATGGCCGCGCAGGGGGGCGGCCGGCCGTGCGAGGCGGAAAACGGCGGCCTTTTTTCCGATGCCATGCGCCGCGATCCTCTTTTTCATGAATACATCGGGCGCCTGCGCGAACGGGCGAGCATTGCGCTGGAGGGCAGGCGGCTGGCCGGTCTGGACGGCGGCGAGCCTGCGCAGGAGCTGGCCATTTTGCTGAAGGAAGGAAACCATGCCACTTGATTCATTGACACTCGGCGCCCTCGCCCGCGAGCTCAACGCCGCGCTGGCGCAGGCGCGCGTCGATAAAATTTACATGCCGCGGCCCGGCGAGGCCATTTTTCATCTGCGCGGCGCCGAGGGCGCCTGCCGGCTTCTGGTGTCGGCGGCCGGGGCGGCCGGGCGCGCCCATTTGACCGCGTCGCGCGCCGAAAACCCCGAAACGCCGCCCATGCTGTGCATGCTGCTGCGCAAGCATCTGGCCGGAGGGCGCCTGCTGTCGGTGGAGCAGCCCGAGGGCGAGCGGATGCTGCGCTTTACCTTTTCGGCCGTCGACGAAATGGGCGAGCGGACGGAAAAGGCGCTTATCTGCGAGCTGATGGGCCGCCGGACCAACCTCATTTTGGCAGATGGCGGGGGAAAGGTGCTGGCCTGCTTTAAAAAGGTCGACGCCGAAATGTCGCCCGACCGCCCAGTGCTGCCGGGGCTTAAGTATCACATGCCGCCGCGCCGCGACATCCCCCGGTTTCTTAAGGCCGACGGGGAGACGATGCGCTTGGCCGCCCTGCGCGCGCTGGAGGCCGATCAGCCGGACAGGGCGCTGCCCGATTTGCTCGAGGGGCTGTCGCCTTTTCTGGCGCGCGAGCTGCTGTTCCGCGCCCGCGGCGACGCGCAGCGGCTGTATACCGAGCTGTCCGTGCTGCGCGATCAGGCCGCCGCAGGGGAGCTGCGGCCGTGGCTTTTGCGGCAGGAGGGGCGGCCGGTCGATTTTTCCTGCATTCCCATCACCTGCAAGCCGGGGGTGGAATGTGAGCAGATGCCCGGCTTTTCGGCGCTGCTCGACGCCTGCTTTGCCGAAAAAGCGCAGCACGAGCTGCAAAAATCGATGGCCGCCGGCCTGCAAAAGACGGTGGCCAACGCCATCGGCCGTCTGGAGCGCAAGCTGGGCAGCCAGAAGCAGGAGCTGGCCGACGCCGAGGGGCGGGAAAAGCTCAAGCACGACGCCGACCTCATCACGGCCCACCTGCACGCCATCCGCCCGGGCGAAAAGCAGGCGCGCGTCACCGATTATTTTACCGAGGGCATGCCCGAGACCGTCATCGCGCTCGACCCGGACCTGAGTCCGCAGCAAAACGCCCAGCGTATGTACAAAAAGTACGCCCGCATGAAAAACGCCGAGCAAAAGCTGCGCGAGCAGCTGGAAATCGGGCAGCGGGAGCTGGAATATCTGGGCGCCGTTTCCTACACGCTGTCGCAGGCGCAGTCGGCGCGCGACGTCGAGGGCGTCCGGCAGGAGCTGGCCGCCGCCGGGTACCTGAAAAACCGCCGCGAAAAGGGCAAAAAGCCCAAGCCGCAGGCCTTTGCGCCGCGCCGCTTTCCGCTGGCCGACGGCTTTGAAGCGCTGTGCGGCCGCAGCAATACCGAAAACGACGAGCTGACGATGCGCCGCGCGCAGAAAAACGACCTGTGGCTGCATGTGCGCAACGCGCCGGGCAGCCATGTCATCGTGCCGGTCCGCGAAGGGCGCGAGCCGACTCCGGCCGTCATCGAGCAGGCCGCCGCCATCGCCGCGCGCTTTTCGTCGCTCGGCGCCCAGCCGCGCGTCCCCGTCGACTGGACGCGCGTCCGCCATGTGAAAAAGCCGCAGGGGGCGCGGCCCGGCATGGTCAACTATTTTCAGTTCCAGACGATTCTGGTCGCGCCCGCCGACATCCGCTGAACGGGGGCGGAGCGGCAGCCGTCCGGCGCTTCCGCGGGCAAAGTCTTGATATAAACGGGCCGGGGCCTTTTGGCCCCGGCCCGCGGCTTTTGGGGGTGCTCAGCGCTTGCCGGAGCCGAGAACGCCCTCGTCCCTTTGCGCAAGGTAGCGCATGGCGGCATACAGCATCTTGACGGCCTCTTCGCGGGTGACGGCGTCGGCGGGGCGAATGGTGCCGTCGGGAAAGGGCTCCATCATAGAGGCGGCGCTCACCGTGGCGACAGCCTGCGCCGCCCAGTCGGGCACGGCGTCGGCGTCAGCAAAGGTCAGGGTGCGGCTGTCGATGGTCATGCGCGCCGCGCGCTGAAGGATGCTGGCCGCCTCGGCGCGGGTGACGCTGTCGCCTGCGCGGAAGATGTGGTTTCCGTCGGCCTCTCTCTGGCCGTAAATGACGCCGGAGTTGACGGCGGCCGCCACATAGGGCTGCGCCCAGACGGGAATGGCCTCGTTGTCGGCCAGACCGGTGCCGACGGCGGCGGTGGGCAGCGGCAGCTCGACAACGGACGAAACCAGCGCGACAAACTCGGCGCGGGTGACGGGCAGCCCGGGCTTTAAAAAGCTCTCTGAGCCGATGCGCTCGCCGGTCAGAACGCCGGCCTCGGCCAGCCGGATAGCCGGGTAGTGGGCACTTGACTGCGTCATGTCGGTGTAGGTGATTTTGCTGCCGGCGGGGCGCTTCAGCACGTCAATGCTGACGCTGGCGGGCGGGGACGGGTTGCCGAAGGCGTCGATCGCCTGATAGGTGAAGCTGTCCGTGCCGGTGCGGCCGTCCGGGGTGTAGCAAAAGCCGGTGCCGGTCAGCGCCGCGGTGCCGTGCTTCGGCTCGCGCAGAAGGGCACAGGTGCAGCCGTCGCCCTCGGGGTCAAGCGCCGAAAAGGCGGCGTACAGCGGCAGGTCAGGGTAGGTTTCAAAGTGCAGATCCCGGGCGATGGGCGCCGAGTTCTCGGTGTCGGAAAGGTTGAGCGAGACGCGGACGCTGTCGCCGGTCAGCCCCGCGTCGGAAAAGACGGGGAGAAAGGAAAAGCCGGTGTGCACCTCTCCGTCCGCCAAAGGGACAAAGGACAAAGCGCCCAGACTGTCAAGCCCGATGCTTTCGCCGTGGGCGACGCCCCGGCCGGCCAGCCGCAGAATGCCGCAGCCGGGGTCGGGCAGCTCGGACAGCACAATGGAGTGCAGGCGGCCGCCGGCGGCCCGGCTTTCAAAGTCGCCGGGGGAAAAGGTGACAATGTCGCCGGTTCCGGCCGATTTAGCAAAGGTCTGCACGGTGCGCTCTCCGGCGTGCCGGCGCGGGAAAAAGGCGCGCGCGGGGGTGCAGAAGGCGGTCAGGGCCATGCACAGGCCGAGGGCGCCGAGGCAGGTCAGGCACAGAATGCGTTGGGTGGGTTTCAAAAAAACTCCTCCTTTTTGAATGAATGACAGACGGCGGGGGAATATTGGGATTTTGCAGATAGTGTTGCTTGTTTGCCTGCCATTATTCCCGGCGGGGCGGCGCGGAGAAGACTTCCAAATTGTGTAAAACAGGCTTTGCGCCGGCCGAAATAGGATGGAGAGAGCTTTTGCGCGGGACCTTTCTTGTCATCGTTTCTTTTGTCTGAGACACAGGATCACGCGGTATGAGAAACTCGATATTTGTGCATTTTTTTCAAAGAAACATCCCACTTTTTCTTGCAAAAAGGCCGGGAATTGTGCTAATATATAAATATCCAATGTAGTCAATCGGTAGGAGGCGGCACATGAAACAGGATAGGATTTTGATTCTCGATCTGGGCAGTGAAGAGAATGTAAAAATTGCCCGGGAAATTCGCGCGCTGGGTGTGTATTCAGAGATTTACCCCCACGATATCACAGCGCAGGAGCTGGCGTCGCTGCCCAACGTCAAGGGCATTATTCTCAACGGCGGCCCCAACCGCGTGGTAGACGGCGTGGAGATTGACGCAGCCAAGGAGATTTACAACGCTCCCGTTCCCGTGCTGCTGGTCGACCACAAGGGAGACGCACCGTGGCCGCAGGACGACGCCGAGCGTCAGGCGGCGCTGAAGAACTTCGTCTTCGGCCTTTGCGGCGCCGAGGCCAACTGGAACATGGAAAACTTCATCGCCGATCAGGTCGAGCTGATCCGCCGTCAGGTGGGCGACAAAAAGGTTCTGCTGGCGCTCAGCGGCGGCGTGGACTCGTCGGTCGTCGCGGCGCTGCTCATCAAGGCCATTGGAAAACAGCTGACCTGCGTGCACGTCAATCACGGCCTGCTGCGCAAGGGCGAGCCGGAGCAGGTCATTCAGGTGTTCGGCAAGGAGCTGGGCGCCAATCTGGTTTATGTCGACGCCGTCGACCGTTTTCTGGACAAGCTGGCCGGTGTGGCCGATCCGGAGCAAAAGCGCAAGATAATCGGCGGTGAGTTCATCCGCGTCTTTGAGGAAGAGGCCCGCAAGCTGGAGGGAATTGACTTTTTGGCGCAGGGCACCATTTACCCCGATATCATCGAATCGGGCACCAAGACAGCCAAGGCGGTCAAGAGCCACCACAACGTGGGCGGCCTTCCCGAGGATTTGCAGTTCGAGCTGGTAGAGCCGCTGAAAATGCTCTTTAAAGACGAGGTCCGCGCCTGCGGCGTGGCGCTCGGCCTGCCCGATGCCATGGTCTACCGTCAGCCCTTCCCCGGCCCCGGTCTGGGCGTTCGCTGCCTGGGCGCCATCACCCGCGACCGGCTGGAGGCAGTCCGCGAGTCCGACGCCATTTTGCGCGAGGAGTTTGCCAAAAACGGCCTGGAAGGCAAGGTGTGGCAGTATTTCACCGCCATCCCCGATATCAAATCGGTGGGCGTGCGCGACAACAAGCGCGCCGACGAGTGGTGCGTCATTCTCCGCGCCGTCAATACCGTCGACGCGATGACCGCCACCGTGGAAAACGTTCCGTTTGCGCTGCTGCAGCACATCACGGCCCGCATCACGGCCGAGGTTAAGGGAGTCAACCGCGTGCTGTTCGATTTGACGCCAAAGCCCACCGGAACCATCGAGTGGGAATGAGGAAAAAGTGAATATGATGGGCTGAAAAGCCTTGAAAACACTCACTTTTTGAAAATCTCATTTCCTGTTTGATAGCAAA
>CAKUPI010000002.1 GCA_934675045.1 uncultured Eubacteriales bacterium | reverse complement strand
TCTGTCACCGGCCGCGGCGTCCGGCGCCGCCGCCACGCGACATTCCGCCCCCGCCCCGGCTGCTGCTGCCGCGGCTTCCGCCCAAGCTTCCGCCCAAGCCGCCCGAGCCGCCCGGCCGGCGTCCGGCACCGCCGCCGCGGGACATGCCGCCGCCAAAGCTGCCAAAGCTCCCGCCGCCACCCGGTCGGCCGGTGCCACCCGGGCTTCCGGGGCCACCCGGGCGCCGGGGACCGCCGAAGCCGCCGTAAGGCGGACGGGGAGGCCGGGGAGGCCGCGGCCTGCGGGGAACCATCGGGCCCCAGAAGAACCAGCGCCGCCGGTAGGGCGAGCGGATGGCGCGCAGGCCGGACAGCGAAAGGATGACGGCCAGCAAAATGATGACCAAAACGAAAAGGAAAAGGGCGTTGGGCAGCCCAAATCCGCCCGGGCGGCCGGGTGCGGTTTCATAACCGCCGCCCGCCGAGGGGGCGGCGGCCGGCTGGCCGGACGAGGCGGGAGCCGAGCCGTACTGCTTTTCCATGACGCCGAGCACGGCGTCAAAATAGGCGCGTACACCCTTGTCATAATCGCCCGCGGCAAAGTCCTCTTCGAGGTAGTTCCATTGCAGCTCGTCAATGGTGCCGCCGTCGAACACATCCTCAAGGCCCTTGCCGGGCAGCGAATAATAGTTCTCGTCAAAGATAGCGAGCAGGATTAAATAGCCGTTATTATACTCCGAGGAGCCGATTTTCCAGCTGTTGAAGAGGGTGACAGCGTAATCGACGATGTCGTACCCGTCCAGAAAGTCGACGGTGACGACGACGATCTGCGCCCCGGACGCGGAGGCGAGCGCCTGGTTCTTGTCGATGATGTACTGTTCGAGGTCGTCGGAGAGCACGCCGGCAAAGTCGCCGGCGTAAAAGCCGGCGGTCGGATCGGGCACCGACGGGGCGGCGAGCAGCGGCGCCGTACACAGAAACAGGGCCAGCGCCAGCGCGGCGAGCCTGCGGAAAGCTGTGTTTTTCATGAACCGTCCTTTCTGTGCACCCTCAGCGGAAGAGGGGTGCGGGGGTGACAAAGGTGATGACACGCAGGACGCTGGCGGGGAAACGCCCAAGCTTCTGGTTGAAGGCCTGCGCCGCCGCGTTGTAGCCGTCGCGGCGCATGGTGTCGCTGCGGGCCAGCACATTGTGGTAAAGGCTTTGCCGGTAGCCCTCGTCGCGCTCGGACAGCGTCTGGCGGCCCAGGTCCTCGTACAGCGCCGTGAGGGCGCGGGTCAGGGCCGTGTTGGCCTCGGCGAGCTTTCCGGCGTCGCGCCCGGACTCGTCGAAGTCCGATATGGCGTCTTCAAGGGCGTCGAGCGAGGCCTGCGGCACGGCATAGCCCCGGGCGACGCTCAGCAGGTTGTAGGCGTCGTCGCGGTTTTTGCAAAGGTCAGAGGCAACGCCGATGCCGTCGCCGTCGACGCCGTTCCAGAAAATGTCGTCGACGCCGCGCCTGAGCGCGCGCAGGGACCGCCCGCCGCCCAGCACGACGGCAAGGGCTATCATCACCGCCATGGCGGCGGTGGCAAAGCGGGGGTTTCGCAGTTTGTCCGCCATGATCAGTTCCGCACCTCAAGCAGCTTTTGCTTGAGTTCGCCCTCGATTCGGCCCAGCTCCTGCTCGGCGGCGCGGCGGTTCTGCCGGCCCTCGGCCTGAATGGTGAGAACCTCGTCGATGGTGGAGATGAGCTGCTGGTTGGTGTAGGTCAGCGTTTCGATGTCGACAATGCCGCGCTCGCTTTCGCGGGCGGTTTCCACCGTCGTCATCTTGAGCTTTTCGGCGTTTTTGCGCAAAAGCTCGTTGGTCATATCGGAAACCTGACGCTGCGCCTCCATGGCCTGCTGGGAATGGGCGAGGCCGAGGGCGAGCACCATCTGGCTTTTCCACAGGGGGATGGTGTTGGTCAGCGTCGTCTGGATTTTTTCCGCCATCAGGCTATCGTTGCCCTGCACAAGGCGAATCTGCGGCGCCATCTGAATGGAAATCACGCGCGTGAGGTCGAGGTCGTGCAGCTTTTTCTCAAAGCGGTTGCACATGGCCGCCATGTCGTTGGCCGCCTGCGTGTCCTCGGGGGCGCCGGTGCGCCGGGCCTTTTCGATCATCTGCGGCAGCGTCTCGGCGCGCATCTGCGCGAGCTTTTTCTTGCCGGCCAGAATGTACATGGACAGCTCTTTGTGGTTGAGCAGGTTTTTTTCGTACATCTCGTCGAGCAGGGCGATGTCTTTAAAAAGCTGCACCTGATGGCTTTCAAGGGCGGCGCAGATTTTGTCAACGTTGACCTCGGCCTTGCTGTAACTGGCCTGCAGCGAGGCGATTTTGCTGCCGGTTTTTTTGAAAAAGCCCAAAAAGCCCTTGCCGTCGTTTTCGGCGTCCTCGGAAAAGCCCTTGAGCTCGACGACGAGGTCGGACAGCATGCCGCCGACTTCGCCCAGGTCCTTGGTGCGGACGTTTTTCAGGGCGCTTTCGGAGAAGTCGGCCATTTTCTGCTGTGCGCTCGAGCCGTATTGCAGCACCATGTTGGTGTTGGTAATATCAATTTTGCCGGCAAAGTCGGCCACGGCCTGCCGCTCGGCGGGGGTCAGGCTGCTCTCGTCGAGGACGGCGGGGGTGACCTCGGGCTTTTTGGCCGCCTCCGGCTCGGCGAAGGGGGTCAGGGTCAGCTCGGGCAGCTGGACTTCTTCGGTTTGGGGGGTGTTCTGGTTGTCGTTCATGGTTGCTTCCTCCTGATAGTGTCGTTAAAGGTGCTTGAGGACAGCCCTTCCTGATGCAGCATGCCCTCGAGCACGGTGATGTCGGTGGAAATGTCAAGCGTCTGGCCGGCAAAGAGCTTGTCAAGCTGCTTTTCAAAGGCGTCGGCCACGTTTTTCAGCACAGATTCAACCCGGGCCATGGCGTTTTCGATGTTCTCGCCCTTTACGCCCTGCTCCTCCATCTCTTCGTAGGAGGTGAGCATTTTGAGCACGGTGGGCAGATGGTAATGGACAAAACGCCGGATTTCGGGGGCTGAGGCGGGGTTTTTGGCCACATAATCAAAGATTTTGCCGCAGGCCGACAGCGCGCGGGAGGATTCGTGCCGCACGGTGGGGTCGGCGATTTTGGAGCAGACGGCCGAGATGTCGGAAAGACAGCGGCGCCCGTCGCGCAGCAGGGAGTCGACGGCCTCGTCGCCGGTGTAGGCAAAGACCTCGGGCACGGGGACAAGGACCTTTTTGGGCGGAAAAACCTTTTTGCACACGAGAAAAAGGACGGCCGACAGCGCGGCGGCAAGGAGAAAGTCGCCGATGCGGTAAAGGGGGAGAAAGAGCGCGTACAGCAGCCAGAACACGCCGGCCGCGTACTGCGGAAGCGGGGAGGGAACAAGCTTTTCCTCCATGCGCTTCGCGCCGGGATTTTGCATAGTGTCACCTGCTTTTCATCGGTTGTGCGGGCAAGCCCGCAGGGCGGATACAAGACAATTCAGCCATAGCTTTATCTTACATGCTGCGGCCGCCGGTGTCAAGAAAAGCGCGGGCGCGGCAGAGGAAAAAAGAGAGTGGAAAAGCGCGGACGATGTGCTATACTGGTAAAAGAAGAATGTTTGGACGCGAAAGCGGGCGTTTTTGAAGAAACGGGCGCCGGGGGCGGAAAAACAGGAGAGCGGCGGGGCGGAGCCTGTGCAAAAAAAGCCCGTCCGCCGGAGAAAAAAACGGGCGGCCGTGTGCACGCGGCCGCTTTCAACGGGAGGAATATGCATGAGCCGCAGTCGGTTGCCGCACGTTTACGTCCTTTCCACCGGGGGGACCATCGCGGCAAAGCCGGTCAGCCCCACGCAGACGACGGGGTATACAAGCTTTGCCTTTGACGCAAGAGCGCTGGTCGACGCCATTCCGGGCATCGAGGAGCGCGTACACATCACGGCCGAGCAGATTTTTGCAATGGGCAGCTGTATGCTGGGGGACGGGGAGCTTTTGCGTCTGGCGGCGCGCCTGAACGAGGTGCTGGCCCGCGACGACGTCGACGGCGCCGTGCTGACGCACGGCACCGACACCATGGAGGAAACGGCCTTTTTCCTCAACCTGACGGTGCGCAGCCGCAAGCCGGTCGTCGTCACCGGCGCCATGCGCCCTTCAACGGTGCTCAGTGCCGATGGGCCGCTCAACCTGCTCAACGCCATTCTGGCGGCGGCCGACCGGCAGAGCTGCGGCATGGGGGTGCTGGTCTGCATGGACGACCGGCTGCTGTCGGCGCGCGACGCCGTCAAGGCCTCGACCTACCGGACCGACGCCTTTCAGTGCATGGAGGGCGGGCGCCTTGGCGCCGTCATCGGGAGCGAGGTGTATTACGACTACGCGCCGCTGCGTCCGCACACGGCGCAGAGCCGGTTTGACGTGTCGGGCCTTTCGGCGCTGCCGCGGGTCGAGATTGTCTATACCCACACCGGCTGCGGCGAGCTTCTGCTGCGCGCCGCGCTGGAAAGCCGGTGCAGGGGCGTGGTCGTGGCCGGCAGCGGAAATGGCTCCGTTCCGCCCGCCCTTCGCGACCTTTACCACAGCTGGCCGGGGGAAAAGCCGGTTTTTGTGCGCGCCTCCCGCGTGCCGGGCGGCAGGGTCGGCCGAAACGGCGGTATGCCCGACGAGCAGTACGGCTCGGTGGCGAGCGGCGCCTTTTCGCCGCAGAAGGCCCGGCTGCTTTTGCAGCTGGCACTGACGCAAACCTCGGATATTGCGGAAATCCGCAGCATTTTTGCAAGCTATTAGAAACTGGGATGAGCCAATGCGAAAGGAAGTGCAAAGCGTGAGGCAGCTGATTGTCTATGCGGATATGGAGGGGGCCAGCGGCATTTTTGACCGCAGCAAAGAGGCATGCAGGCACGCCGAAATGTACCCCGGGGGCACTCTGTGGCGGGAATACGGCAGAGCCTGCATCACAAGCGATGTGCTGGCTGTCTGCGAGGCGGCAGCCGATTTCGGCATCGACGATATTTTGCTCTACGATGCACATTATGCCGGCTGTGCAGAGCACAACGTCATGCTGGAAAAACTGCCGGAAAAGGTGCGGGTCTTTGACGTTCCCAACCGCGAGTTCCACTGGCGGCGCATTCGGGGGCAGGCCGAATGGGAGCCGTACGGAATTGTCACCGTCGGTCAGCATGCGCGCTTCGGAGAGCCGGACGCCTATTTTGCCCACACCATTCAGTCGCCGCCCATCAAGGCATTTTGGGTCAACCAAAAGCATATTGCCGAAATCGGAACAGCTGTTCTGAGCTTTCGCGGCACCCCCTTTCTGGCCAATATCGGGTGTGCGGCTTCGCACAGGGAGGCAAAGGAACTGGCATCCACGGTCAGCTGCATCACCGTCAAGGACAAACGCAGGGGCTGGGAGCCGTCACCGCAGGAGACTTATCCCCTGATTTACAGCGGCGTGCTGGATGCGCTGCAAAAAGCCGGTGAAAAGCTGCCCGCCCTGATGGACGGGGCCTGCCGCTGTTCGATGGAGCTGACGGAGGGCTTTCGTTTTGCCGCGCCCGAGTCCATACCGTGGAAAGGGTCCTTCGCAGAGCGGACAGCTGTGTGGGAGGCGCCGTATTTTGAAATGGCGATGGAGCTGTTCAACGAGGTGCGCGCCTGCATTGTCAGCGAACAATCATGAGGGCGGCAGTGCGCCGGGAAAAAGCCTTGTGCCTTTTCCGGCGATGTGATACAATAATCCAGTCAGGCAAAGGATGCGGAAGGGGGAGAAAGGGTGCGGAAAAACGGCTTTTTCGCCATGCTGGGCCGCATGAAGCACATCACCCGCTGGGGGCTGATGCGCAACACCATGCGCGAAAGCCTGAGCGAGCACAGCTTTGACACCGCCGTCGTGGCGCACGCGCTGGCCGTTATCGGCCGGGAGGAGTACAAGCGGGACATCGACCCCGGGCAAATCGCCGCCGCCGCGCTTTTTCACGACGCGTCGGAGATTTTGACGGGCGACATGCCCACGCCGGTCAAGTACAACAACCCGGACATCAAAAACGCCTTCCATTCGGTCGAGCGCGCGGCGCGCAACCGGCTTTTGGAAATGCTGCCGCCCCGTCTGCGTCCGCCGTATGCGGTGCTCTTTTCCTTCGACACCGAAAAGCCGGAGTTTTACGCCTATATCAAGGCGGCCGACAAGATCAGCGCCTACACCAAATGCCTCGAGGAGCAGCGCTCGGGCAACCGGGAGTTCGACCAGGCGGCGCGGCAGCTGTATGAGGCGATTTTGTCCATGAACTTGCCTGAGGCCGACTATTTTATGCAAAAATTTGTCCCGGGCTTCGGTCTGACGCTCGACGAGCTGCAGGCCGGGGAGCGGGAGCAAGGAGGAGAAAATCTTTGACGACATCCGAGTTTCTGATGCTGGCGCTGGCGGTCATCTTCCTGTGGGAGCTGTACGCCGTGATCTTTGTCAACCGCACCATCATCCTGCGCGGCAGCGTGCCCTACCGCGGGCCGGTCATGCTCATCGTCTGCGTGGTTTTCGCGGTCTTTTACCTGTACCGCTGGGGCGTGACCCGGGAAAACATTGTGTGCATGGCGGCCTTTCTGTTCGTAACCCTGCTGTTTTTGCTCATCCGCACCGGCCTGACCGAGCACGGCGTGAGCAGCAACGGCATGGTGCTGCCGTACAGCAAAATCAAGTACTATTCCATTGAAGAGGGAACCGCCGACGACAACGTGCGCGTGCGCATCAACAGCACCCGGCGCGAGTGGGTGCTGCTCTTCCCCAAGGAGCAGGAGGGGCTGCTCGAGGCCCACATGGTGAAAAACGAAATCCCCACATTGGAGGCCTACCGCGAAACGAGAAAGAACGACCGATAAAAACAAAAGCCGTTTGGCGGCGCTGCCGCCGAACGGCTTTTTTGTGCCCTGCGGCGGGAAATACCCCTCTGCCGGGGAAGAAAGCGGCATCTTATGCGCAAAACGCCCCTTGCGGGGCGCCGGCAGAGGTTTGGCGGGCGCATGGCCGGAGCGGCCGGAGGCTTTTTGCGGCATTTTTCCGGCGAGGCAGAAAGTATTGCTTGCAGCAGTTTACACGAAAAAAAGAGCGCGGCCTGCGGCCGCGCTCTTTGCGCTTGCTTGAAAGGAAAGGTTCGATTATACCAAACCCTGAGCCATCATGGCGTCGGCAACCTTCTTGAAGCCGGCGATGTTGGCACCGGCGACCAGGTTGTAGCCCAGGCCGCACTCGGCAGCCGCGTCGGCGGAAGCCTTGTGGATGTTCTTCATGATGTTGAGCAGCTGGGCGTCGACTTCCTCGGCGGTCCAGGACAGACGCTCGGAGTTCTGGCTCATTTCGAGGCCGGAAACCGAAACGCCGCCGGCATTGACAGCCTTGGAGGGAGCAACGGTCAGGCCCTTCTCCATCAGGTAGAACAGGGCTTCGTTGGTGGTCGGCATGTTGGCGACTTCGATGTAGTACTTGGTGCCGTTGTCCAGAATCTGGTTGGCCTCGGTCATGCCGATTTCGTTCTGGTAGGCGCAGGGCATGCAGATGTCGGCCTTCTGGCCCCAGGGCTTCTTGCCGGGGATGAACTGAACGCCGAACTTGTCCGCGTAATCCTGAACCTTGTTGCGGCCGGAGTTGCGCATTTCGAGCATGTAGTCGATCTTCTCGGGGGTCACGACGCCGTCGGGATCGTAGATGTAGCCGTCGGGGCCGGCCAGGGTGATGACCTTGGCGCCCAGCTCAGCGGCCTTCTTGCAGACGCCCCAGGCGACGTTGCCGAAGCCGGAGATGGCGATGGTCTTGCCCTCGATGGAGTCGTTGCAGTGCTTGAGCACTTCGCAGAGATAGTAAACAGCGCCGTAGCCGGTCGCTTCGGGGCGGATGAGGCTGCCGCCGTAGCTGCGGCCCTTGCCGGTGAGAACGCCGTTCTCGTAAGCGCCGCGGATGCGCTTGTACTGGCCGAACAGGTAGCCGATTTCGCGGCCGCCGACACCGATGTCACCGGCGGGAACGTCGACGTCGGGACCGATGTGGCGCTGCAGCTCGGTCATAAAGGCCTGGCAGAAACGCATGATTTCGGCGTCGGACTTGCCGTTGGGGTCAAAGTCAGAGCCGCCCTTGCCGCCGCCCATGGGCAGGCTGGTCAGGCTGTTTTTGAAGGTCTGCTCAAAGCCGAGGAACTTCATGACGGAAAGGTTAACGTGGGAAGCGAAGCGCAGGCCGCCCTTGTAGGGGCCGATGGCGCTGTTGAACTGGACGCGGTAGCCGCGGTTGACGTGAACCTTGCCGGCGTCGTCGGCCCAGGTGACACGGAACTCGATGGTGCGCTCGGGCTCGGTCAGGCGCTCAAGCAGGCCGGCCTTCTGATACTCGGGGTGCTGGTCGATGACGGTCTCAAGGGACTTGAGGACCTCTTCGACGGTCTGCAAAAACTCGGGCTCGTGGGCGTCGCGTTTTTTGACCTGGGCAAGAACTTCTTCAATGTAAGCGTTCATGACTCTGCTACCTCCACTATTGATTGTATGTTGCGTTTTTCCGCGGTTTTTGCGGAAATGGCGGCCTTTTTTGGTCACCACAATTATCTTAAATCGCAAAGTGCAAAAAGTCAAGAGGTTTCCGGCAGGCGGCGAGAGAAAATTGCCGGAAAAATGGCAAAAGATTCGGCATTTTGATGCCATGACGAAAAAGTATGACCGATTTTTTCAAAAGGCTCGAAGTTTTTTGCCGCGCGCGCAGGGATATTTGCGGAAAAAACCGCCGCCGCCGGATATTTTACTGTCCGGCGGGGTGCGGGCCGGTCAGCAGCCACTGCACGGCCTCCCACGTCATGGGCGCGGCGATGTCAAGGGAGTAGGACAGCTGGGCGCGCTCGGTGTGGCGGTGCAGGTCCTTTCCGCGGCAGCCGATGGTGATCATGGGCAGGGAAAGGTCGCGGATGAGGTCGATGGGCACGCTGTAACGGCTGCCCCACAGCGGAAAGCTGCCCTCGAGGTCCTCGGGCCGGATGGCGGGGTCGATGTTCATGTAGCTCATGTCGGAAATGGCGTCGAAGGTGTAGTCGATTTTGAAGGTCTCGCCGTAACGCTCAGCGCCGACCTCGGCCAGGTGCCCGCACAGCCGCTCGATCACGCCGCCTTCGGGCAGGCGCGGCGAATTGGGGTAGTACGGGGGCGCAAAGCAGACGATGATCATGGGGTCGCGATCGGGGCAGAACCGGTGCGCCTCGGCGATGACCTTCACCGTCAGCGCGCGCAGGTCGCGCTCGGGGCAGTTGGCCGCAAAGTCGGCCATGTGCGCGGTAAAGGCCGCGCCGTGCGCCTCGGCGCACAGTGCGCACAGCTCGCCCCAGGTCAGCACCTTGGGCTGGAAATCGGGCTTTTCGGCCATGCTCAGCCCCGAAACGGCTTCAAAGGCGCGGCGGCGGGCCTGAAGATTGTCCAGCACCTCGGCAAAGCTGTCGCGGGCGAGGCTCAGCATTTCGGCGAGCACGGTGTCGGGGTTGCGGCGGTAGGTCATCAAATTGAAGTATGCGTAGGCCGACACGGGAATCTGCACCGTATAGGACTCTTTGGTGTCGGTCTGCTTGAGGCAGAGCGGCGCGGGCGAGAAAAACTCGCCGGCGCTGTCGCAGAAGGCGGGGTTCTGTTCGAGCTTTTCCACGATTTTCGAGGTGAGAAGATTGGGGGAAAGGCAGCCGTAGGGGTCCATGGTGTGGCCCGAACGGCCGACGCAGTAAAAGAGCGGGAGCAGCTTTCCGACCGAGGCGACGTGCAGCCGCCGCAGCTTTTCGGGGTCGCCCTCGTGGGACAGATAAGGCTCGGTGACGATGATGCCCTCATAGGTCAGGTTTTCCCGGTCGCGCAGGTCTTTGAGGTAGGGCAGGCTTGCCAGCATGCCGGCCGAGTTGTTTTCTTCGTCGCAGACGGCCAGAAACAAAAGGTTGCCCTCGAACCGGTCGAGCCGTTCCTCGGCCTGATGCAGGACCTCCATGCAGGTGGCCAGCCCGAACTTCATGTCGCAGACGCCGCGGCCGACCAGCCAGTCGCCGCTGTCGAGGTCGCGCTGCGCGTCGGCGTCGAGCACGATGTGCCCCTCGCGCAGAAGCTCGGTGTAGCGCATGGGGTCAAAGGCGGCGTTTTGCAAAATGCCGAACTCCGACACGCCGACCACGTCGAAGTGGCCGTACAGGATGACCGTTTTGCCGCTTTTCCGCCCGCCGCGCATCAGGGCGGTGGTGAAGCGGCGGCCGTGCGCGTCGCCGTCAATGTCGTGGACGATGACCTGTTCGGGGTGGGCCTTGAAATAATCCATGCGCAAAAGCATGTCGGCGATGCCCTGCGCCGCTTCGACTTCGCCGCGGCTTTCGGTCACGCTCGGGAGGGCGCACAGCTGGCAGAGAGTGGAGAGAATACGGTCGCGGTTCATGAAAGGCTCCTTTCTGTCCGGAAGAGGGACGGGAAAAATAGTTGGAAGGACGTAAAAACGCGCGGGAACGGGAAAGAGATAGTTTCATCTTTGCATATCCGGCGAAAAAAAGCAAGAGGAGAGCGAAAAAAAGCGCAGAGTGGGCACCGGCCTATATATTAAATATTAAAGTGGAGGGAGCCGGGCGAAGGATAAATTGAAACGACATTGTAACAATAAGTTGAGTGAACACTCGAAAAATAAATAGAGTAAATACTCGGAAAATGGTTGACTAAAGAATCGAACGGTGTTATATTAAGTGTGCAATCGATCCATACAAAATCCTGATAAAGGTGCTTATCATAGGGAAAAAAACGAAAGGGGAGGCCAAAAGGAATTTTTAAATTTTAAATCAAACGGGAACGTCTGCTTTCCACGGTTCTGGTGCGGCAGGGCGGAGGATTGCAGTGTTTACAACACATGTAAAAGAAGGAGGTGCTTGCACCTGCACGCGGGTGCAAAAGTGCATGTCTAAATTCGTATTAAAACGACTGTTTTCAGGGCTGATTACGATCTTTATTGTTTTCACCATCAACTTTATCCTGATTCATATTGCGCCGGGCGATCCGGTCAGCATTATGATGGGCAAGGACAACAACGATCCGACACTGCGCGCCGCCCTGATGGAAAAGTACGGGCTGGACAAGCCCCTGTACGTACAGTTCTACCGGCAGCTGACCAACACGCTGAAGGGCGATTTGGGCGACTCCTATATTTACAGCCGGCCCGTAGCCGACATGATTTCCGAGAAAATCCTGCCGACGCTTGGCCTGGTCTTCCCGGCGGCCCTGATAGCCCTCATTATCGGTTCGGCCATGGGCATTGTCGCGGCGCGGCACGAAGGCTCTGCGGTCGACGTTATCTTCTCGGGCCTGTCGTACATTCTCAACGCCATGCCGTCCTTCTGGCTGGGGCTGATGCTCATCATTCTGTTCGCTACCAAGCTCAGCCTGCTGCCCTCGAGCGGAATGATTGACGTGCGCGCGGGCTACACCGGATTTCAGTATTTCCTCGATCTGCTGCGCCACCTGGCGCTGCCGCTTGGCACGCTGGTGCTCATCAACATTCCCTATTACTTCCGCATCGCCAAGTCCTCGGTTTTGCAGGTTTCCAACGAGGAGTTTATCACGACCTTCCGCGCCACTGGCATGAGTGAGAAGAAGATTTTCAACAAGTATGTCTTCAAAAACGCCATTCTGCCCGTGGTCACGGTTTTCGGCATTACGATGGCCTTCCTTGTTTCCGGCGTGTCGCTCATCGAAATTGTATTTGCATGGCCGGGCACCGGACGGCTGACGCTGACCGCCATCAACCAGCGCGACTACACCGTCCTGATGGGCATGTATCTCGTCGTTTCCATCATGGTCGCGCTGACCATGATTGTCGTCGACATTGTTTACGCGATGCTCGATCCGCGAATCCGGTACTAAGGGGTGCAGCATGAAAACGATTAAGAAATTGTTGAAGGCCATTAAAAGTGACCGACTTCTCACCGTGGGCTGTATCGGCATCCTTATTCTGCTCTTTGTCGTGGCCGCGGCTCCGCTCATTACACAGTACGACGCCAAGCTGTTCGGGCCCGACGTTCTGGCGGCCCCAGGCAGCGAGGGCCATCCGCTCGGCACCAACCACCTTGGGCAGGACATCTGGTCCATGCTGGTCTACGGCGCGCGCACCTCGCTGATGGTCGCCGTCGTCGCCTCGTTTATCTCGGGTCTGCTGGGCATCATCATCGGCGGCATCGCCGGCTTCTTCGGCGGCTGGGTGGATCGCATCATTTCTGAACTCATCAACGTCTTTCTGATGATCCCCACGCTCTTTCTCGTTCTGCTCATCGTCGCCATGTTCGGGTCCTCCATTCTGAACATCATGATCGTCATCGGCCTGACCTCGTGGCCGAGCAACGCCAAGCTGATGCGCGCACAGGCGCTGTCGCTGCGCGAGCGCACCTTTGTCAAGAGCGCGCAGGCGATGGGCGAGAACAAGCGCCAGATTCTGACCAAGTATATCATTCCCAACGGCGTATTCCCCGTTGTCGCCAACACCACCATGAGCATGGCCAACGCCATTCTGCTCGAGGCCAGCCTGAGTTTTCTCGGCCTGGGCGACCCGACGGTCATCAGCTGGGGCCAGATGATTTACGACGGCAAGCAGTATGTCACCAGCGCGTGGTGGATTGCCGCCTTCGGCGGCGTCGCCATTTGCCTGACGCTGCTCATCTTCTACCTGACGGGCGACGGCTTAAACCACGTTCTCAACCCCAAACACGGAAAGGCGGGTGAGTAAAGATGGCTGAAAAGGTTCTTTCCATCGACAATCTCTGCGTCACCTACAAAAACAAACGCAAGCAGGTCTACGCGGTGAAAAACGCCTCTTTCTCCATCAACAAGGGCGACGCGCTGGGCATCGTCGGCGAGTCGGGAAGCGGCAAGTCGACGCTGGCGATGGCGCTGCTGCGCCTGCTGCCGGAGCGCACCGCCACGGTCAGCGGTAAGGCCGATTTTCTGGGCCGCGATTTGCTGTCGCTCGACGACAAGGAGCTGACCGACATCCGCTGGAAGGAGCTGGCCGTCGTTTTCCAAAAGGCCATGAGCTCTTTCTCGCCGGTACACCGCATCGGCGAGCAGATCGACGATATTTACCGCGTGCACAACCCCAAGGCCCAGAAGGGAGAGGCCAAGGCCCGCGCCGTCGAACTTCTCAAGCTGGTCAATTTGGGCGACCGCGTCTGGACCCTTTATCCGCACGAGCTGTCGGGCGGCATGCTGCAGCGCGTGGCCATTGCCATGTCCCTGCTGTTTAACCCCCGTCTGCTCATCATGGACGAGGCGACGACGGCGCTCGACGTCGTCACGCAGGGTCAGCTGCTCAACGAGATCAGACACATGGAGCAGACGCTCGACATGACCCGCATTATGATCACGCACGACATGTCGGTCGTCGCCGCCTCGTGCAACAAGGTCGCCGTGATGTACGCCGGCGACATCGTCGAGGTCGGCCCGGTCAAAAAAGTACTGAAAACGCCGGCGCACCCTTATACGCAGGGCCTGCTCGGCTCCTTCCCGTCCCTGAAGGGCGAAACCCGGGCGCTGCGCGCCATTCCCGGCTCCATTCCCGACCTGTCGAGGCACTACGACGAATGTATTTTCGCCCCCCGCTGCCCGCACGCCACCGAGGCGTGCCGCAAGGCGCGCCCCGAAACGGTGCAGGTCGGCGAGGACTGGAGCGCCAGATGTATCCTTTGCGGAGGTGGAAAGGCATGAGCGAGCAGATGAACAAGCCGTATATCGACATTCAGAATGTCTCCATGTTTTACCCTGTCAAGGGCGGAAAGCTTTTCAGCAGGGGCGAAAAGCCCATCGTCAAGGCGGTCAACGGCATCTCGCTGCAAATTGAACAGGGCGAGGTGCTGGGACTTATCGGCGAGTCGGGCTGCGGAAAGTCGACGCTGGGCCGCATTTTGGTCCGGCTTGAGGAGCCGACGAGCGGCGACGTGCTCATCAACGGCGTTTCCACGCACGAGCTCATCCGGAAAGACCCCAAAAAGTTCCGCCGCATGGTGCAGATTGTCTTCCAGAACCCTTTTGACACCTTTACCCCCCGCGACACCATCGACGAAATCATGATGCGCCCGCTGCGTATTCACGGCATCGGCAAAAACGACGAGGAGCGCTATAAAATGTGCGTCGAGTCGCTCGAATCGGGCGGACTGCGCCCGGCCGAGGACATTCTGCACCGCTATCCGCACGAGCTTTCGGGCGGCCAGCTGCAGCGCATTTCCATTCTGCGCTCCATGCTGCTCGACCCCACCTTTATCATCGCCGACGAGCCGGTTTCCATGCTCGACGTGTCGGTGCGCGCCGACATCATCAACATGCTGCTGGAGCTCAGCCGCGACAAAAACGCGTCGGTCGTCTTTATCAGCCACGACATTGCGCTGACCCGCTATATTTCTGACCGCATCGCCGTCATGTACCTCGGCCGCATCGTCGAGTACGGCACGGCCGACGACGTCATTAAAAATCCGCAGCACCCTTACACCCAGGCCCTGATTTCCAACTGCGCGTCCATCGACCCCGAAGAGGAGTCGGACGCCATTGACATTCAGGGCGAGCCGCCCACGCCCATCAACCCCGGCCCGGGCTGCTTCTTTGCCGATCGCTGTCCCCATGCCACCGAGGAGTGCCTGAAAAAGTACCCCGAGTATCAGGATTTGGGCAACGGCCACATCGCCGCGTGCAGGCATATCGGCAAATAACGATTGTTTTCAGAATCGGCACGGCGTCGGTTCAAAATAAAAGGAGGAAAGTAACATGAAAAAGAGATTGATCGCGCTCTTCCTGGCCTCTTTGATGCTCCTGGCTCTTGCGGCCGGCTGCAGCAACGGCAGCAAAGACCCTCAGGGCGGACAGGAAAATAATCAGGGCGAGCAGAACAAGGACAATCAGGGCGGGTCGAACAAGCCGTCGTCCGGCGAAAAGACGCTCATTATCCGCGCGAGCGGCGACCCCCAGACCTTCCATCCTGACCTGACGGGCGATGATAATGCTTATCCCATCGCGCAGAACATCTTCAACCGCCTCTGCAAGTTGGACGCCAAGAAGGAAGTCATTCCCGACCTGGCCTCGAGCTGGGACATCTCGGAGGACGGCATGACCATCGTCTTCCACCTGCGCGAGGGCGTCAAGTGGCACGACGGCGAGGACTTTAACGCCGACGACGTCGTTTATACAATGGAGGTCATCAAGGCCAACAGCTCTTACTTCCTCAGCCCCAACCTGCAGTGCGTCGAGTCCTTTGAAAAGGTCGACGACTTGACCGTCAAGTTCAATATGGCCGAGCCCAACGTCGCCATCATCGGCTATCTGGCCTGGTACGGCTCTTTTATCATGCCGGAGCACATCTACAACAACGGCCAGAGCTGGGACGACAACGAAGCCAACATGAAGCCCATCGGCACCGGCCCGTTCAAGTTCTCGGAGTTTAAGCCAGGCATCGGCACCACCATCGTCAAAAACGCCGACTACTGGGAGGCCGAGCCCAAGCTGGACAAGGTGATTTATCAGATCATCCCCGACGCCACCACCGCAGTGCAGGCGCTGGTCAACGGTGAGATCGACCACCTCGAGAGCATTCCCAACGCCGAGTATCCGGCGCTGAGCGCCAACGACAGCATCCGCCTTATCGAGAACATCTACCCCTCGCCGGTCTACATCGCCTTCAACTTTGAGGAAAAGGCTGTGCAGGATCAGGCGGTCCGCACCGCTGTCGCCATGTGCATCGACCGCGAATCCATTGCCCAAAAGGTCTATTCCGGCATCCGCAACCCCGAATACGCCATGTATCCCAGCATTTCCTGGGCTTCCAACCAGGAAGACCTGGCCCCCAGCTTTGACGTTGAAGGCGCGGCCAAGCTGCTGGAGGAGGCCGGCTACACCAAGAACGCCGACGGCTACTACATCTCGCTGCCCATCGACTGCTTTGAGGGCGGCGGTTGCCCCGACGTTGCCAAGCTGATGCAGGCCGACTGCGCCAAGGCCGGCATTGAGCTGGTGCTCAACATCATGGAGTACAACGCCTGGAACGACAAGGTGGTCATCAACCACAACTTCGTCGTCGAGATGCAGGGCGGCTTCCAGGGACCCGACCCTGCGGCCCTGGCTTCCCGCGTCGGAACCGGCGGCTCGATGAACCAGTCGACCTACTCCAACGCCGAGGTTGACAAGCTGTTCGCCGAGGCGGCCAAGACCGGCGAGCAGGAAAAGCGCGCCGAGCTGTACAAGAAGGCACACGCCATTCTGGCCAAGGAGCTGCCCATTGTCCCCATCGTCGACTACACCTCGTATGACGCTTACGGCGCCAACATCATCAATACGCCCAACGACGGCGCTGGCAAGTGGGGTTGGCAGGAGCTGACCTTTACCGACATCCAATAATTTTCAGACCAGACCTTTGCTGCGGCCGGGGGCGGGCACAAGCCTGCCCCCGGCCTTTGCACGAAAGGCGGTCGCCATGCGAAGGAGCGTGCAGGAATGAAAGAGATCTACCGGAAGCTGCTGTCAAACATTCCCGACTACAAGGCCTTTTTGACAGTGGACGAAATGGACGAAAGCTCGCGGCGTCTGGCCGCCGAGCACCCCGACTGCGTCGAGCTTTTTGAAATCGGAAAAACCGGCAGGGGGCACCCGCTGCTCTGCCTGAAAATCGGCAGCGGCTCGCGCAACGCGCTGATGTTCGGCTGTCCGCACCCCAACGAGCCCATCGGCACCATGATGCTTGAATATTTCACCAAAAACCTGGCGGAAAACAAAGCGCTGCGCGACGAGCTGGATTACACGTGGTACATCGTCAAGGCGTGGGACGCCGACGGCCTGCGGCTCAATGAGAAGTGGCTGAAAGGCCCGTATACGCTGTACAATTATTCGCGCAACTTCTTCCGTCCGGCCGGACACAGGCAGGTCGACTGGACCTTCCCCATTGACTATAAGGAGCTGCACTTCCATGCCACCATCCCCGAGTCAGAGGCCATGATGAAGCTCATCGACGATATCCGCCCCAGCTTTATCTATTCGCTGCACAACGCCGGCTTTGGCGGCGTCTACTGGTACATTTCCAAGCCCATGCCCGAGATTTATGACGAAATGTACGCGGCGGCCAACTCGCAGGAGGTGCCGATTAACTTCGGCGAGCCGGAAACCCCATCGTGCGTGGCGCTGGCCCCCGCCATTTACGCGGAAATGTCCATCAGTGACGAGTACGATTATCTGGAAAAGTACGGCAACGGAATCAACCCGGCCGACGTCATCGGAAGCGGAACCAACAGCGCCGATTACGCCGCCAAGCTGTGCGATGCCTTTACGCTGCTGACCGAAATGCCCTATTTTTACGACGAGCGCATCAAGGACATGTCGGAGTCGGACATGATCCGCCGCGACGCCGCGCTCATGGGGATGGAGTGGCAGAAAAAAACCAGCGGGTTCCTGCGCGAGACGCTGGCTGTTTCACAGCAGTACATGGACCCAGAGAACCCGTTTATGCTGGCCGTTCAGGCCTTTACCAAGGACGGCGGCTCCGACGCCACCCGCAAGATGATGGAGGAAAACCCCGACTTTGCCAAAAAGGCGACGGTGGCCGAAAAGTTTGACAGCCTGTGCGCGTCCAAGTTCTACAAATACCTGTCCTACGGCCAGCTTCTGCGCGCCAACGAGAGCGAGCTGCAGAAAATGGACGAGACAGGCGAGCAGAACCCGGAGAAACGGGCCGCTTTGCAGAAGGCCTTTGACATCATGGACAAGGCCCACAGGGAAATGACCGAGGAGCTGGAAAGCGAAATCCACTATCAGGTCGTGCCCATCCGCAAGCTGGTGTACATTCAGCTGGCCTGCGGCCTGCTGACGGCCGAATACCTGAAGGAGCATTATTAAAGGCACAAAAGGGGGGCACCCCTTTTACAGAGAAGGAGGAATACCATGCTGCTTATCAAAAACGGCTGTGTCCACGACGGCTGCGGCAACGTGCTTCCGCAGTGCGACGTGCTGGCGGACAACGGCCTCATCCGCGCCGTCGGGCAGAATCTGACGGCGCCGGGCGCCGAGGTCTTTGACGCCGCCGGGAAACAGGTGCTGCCCGGTTTTGTCAGCGCCATGACCGTTCAGGGTGCGACGGGCCCCGGCTGGAAGGACGACGATTTGGGCGAGACGAGCGACCCCGTCACCCCCGAACTGTCGGTCGTTTACGCCTTCGATCAGGACAACATGAACTTTCAGGAGCAGTGGCTGTACGGTGTGACCAGCGTCGGCGTCGTGCCCAAGCCGGGCAACGTGCTGGGCGGGCAGATGGCGGTGTTCAAGACCCGCGGCCGCAGTCCGTATGAAATGCTGGTGCGCGAGGGCAATGCCATGGTCGCCAGCGTCTCGGCCGCGACCAAGACGGCGTATGCGCCGCGCAACGCCGCACCCATGACCCGCATGGGAGCGGTGTCGCTGCTGACCGCCGCGCTCAAAAAGGCGGAGGCCTACGGCGAAAAATCGGAGTACGACGCCAAGAGCGAAGCGCTGCAGCCGGTGCTGCGCGGTGAAATGCCGCTGTTTGTCAATGCGCTGACCCGCGCGCAGATGGACGCGGCCGAGATGGCGCTGGCCGCCTTCCCGGGCGTTCAGGTGGTATTTACCGGTGCTTACGGCCTTGACGAGGGGCGTGAAAGCGTGCGATGCGGCCGCTGCGCCGCGCTCGTTGGAGACCTGACCGAGGCCATGACGACGGTCAACGCCAATGTCGACTTTGCGGCAATCGGGCGCCTGATGGACAGCGGCGCCCGCATCGGCCTGTGCTGCGGCGGCGACAGCTTTGCGGGCGGCAGGGAGAGTCTGCTGTGGAACGCCATCCAGTGGCACAAAAACGGGCTGCCGAGCGAGCGGGTGCTCGTGATGATGACGTCGGCCCCCGCGCAGATTCTGGGCGTCGGCGACAAGGTCGGCTCCATCGCGCCGGGCCGGCACGCCGACCTTTCGATCTGGAGTGCTAACCCCATTGAAACCTATCTCGCCCGCATGGAAGCGGTATTTTTGCAGGGCGAAAACCTTTTGAACAAAAAGGAGGTGCGCAAGTCGTGCTGGTAATCAAAAACGCAAAGATTTATACATCGGCCGGAAGAGTGCTGGAAAAAGGCGACATTCTGATGGAAAAGGGCCGTTTTACCGCCATCGGCGAGAACCTTCCCGCCGCCGACGGCGCGCAGGTCATCGACGCGCAGGGGCTGGTTGCCATTCCCGGAATCGTCGACGCACACAGCCACATCGGCGGCTTCGGCACAACGATGGACGATCAGGACCTGAACGAAATGACCAGCAACGGCACGCCCGAGGTCGAGGCCGTCTACTCCATCGACGTCGAGCAGCCCGGCTTCCGGCGCGTGCTGAGCGCCGGAATTACCACCAGCGCCGTCGCGCCGGGAAGCGGCAACGTCATCGGCGGTCTGGTGTGCGCCGTGAAATCGCACGGCAGCAGCATTCAGGACATGTGCATCAAAAATCCCGTCGCCCTTAAAATGGCGCTGGGCGGCAACCCCAAGGGGGTTTACGGTCCCCGCAACCAGCGGCCCATGACCCGCATGGGCGTTGCGCAGGTCATTATCGACGCGCTGCGCCGCGGGCAGGAGTACATGAAAAAACAGCAGGCCGCGGCCGGAGACCCGGAAAAAATGCCCCCCTATGATCAGGGGCTTGAGAACATCTGCCGCGCGCTGCGCCGTGAAATCCCCATTAAGGTGCACTGCGAGCAGTTTGACATGCTGACCACCATCCGCATCGCGCGCCAGTTCAACCTTATGTTCACGCTGGATCATGCGTGGGGCGCTTCGGACTTTTATGAGGAAATCGCCGGAGCCGAGGGGCTGCGCGGCGTCATCTTCGGGCCGTGCGGCGTGCAGCTGCTGCCCGGTGAGTGCGGAAAGGTCGACATCGAGTGCCTTATCGAGCTGGACCGCCGGGGCGTCTGCTGCAGCATCATGACCGACGGGCCCATCATGAACCCCGATCTGATTGTGACGCAGGCCGGCGAGGTGGTGCGCGCCGGTCTCGAGCCGGAAAAGGCCATTGCCATGCTGACCATCAACCCGGCCAAAATTATCGGCCTTGCCGATCGCATCGGCTCCATCGAGGAGGGGAAGGACGCCGACGTTGTTCTCTTTTCCGGAATGCCGGCGGTCGACACCGCCGCGCAGGCCATGTACACCGTTGTCAACGGCGAAATCGCCTGGCAGCGAAAGTAAAAAAGAAGGGCCGCGGAGCATAATAGCCCGCGGCCCTTTCGGGCGTTTTATGCAGCCTTTTCAGTTTCGGCTGCGAAGGTGCACGTCAAGCTGGTTGTAGGGAACGCTGAGGCCGGCCTGCTCCAGCGCCTTTTTGACCCGCTCGAGCGCGGCGGAGCGGACCTCCCAGTAATCGGTGTTGGCGACCCAGACGCGGCAGAGGATTTCGACAGAGGAGGCGGCCAGGTTCCACACGCGGACGTAGGGCACCGGTTCGAGCATGATGCGCTCGTCCTGGAGCAGGGTGCGCTCGATGAGCGCGCGGGCCTCGCCGGCGTCACAGGCGTAGGGGACGGAAAAGGTCAGCTCCAGCCGCCGGTTGGGCTCGGCCGAGTAGTTGACGATTTTGTCGGCCGAAAAGGAGCCGTTGGGGATGTAGATGCGGTGGTTGTCGATGGTTTTGACGACGGTGTGGATAAAGCCGACGGAATCGACGGTGCCGGCGGCGCCGCCGGAGACCTCGATGTAATCGCCGGTGGAAAAGGGCTTGGTCACGAGCAGGAAGATGCCGCCGGCCACATTGGACAGGCTGTTTTGCAGGGCAAGGGAAGCGGCCAGGCCGAAAACGCCGAGCAGCGTGACCAGGCTGGTGACCTGAATGCCGAGCTGCGGCGCGACGATGAGCAAAAGAACAAACCACAAAAGCCCGCGCAGCAGGTTGACGGCCAGCGCCTGAACGCTGGGGTCGAGATGGGTGCGGGCCGTGATGCGGGCGAAAATGCGCGCGATGTACTTGGTGGCGATGAGACCGACGACAACGGTCAGCACAAGGTGAAGCAGCGCGGAAAGGGTCAGGCCCGAAAGGGCGGACAGAAAAGATTTGAGCATATCCATAGGGCTGTGATTCCTCCGGCAGATGATAAGGTCAGTATAGCACAGGAAAAGGCGGAATAAAACCGCGGTGCGGGCAAAAAGCGGACAGCCGGCGGCTGCCCGCATGTTTTTTGTCAGGAGAGCCGGGCGGCAAACCAGTCGGCGACGGCCAGATAAATGGCTTCGGCTTCGGCCCGGCGCTTTTCGGGGGAGTCGACGGCCGTCCAGTCGTCCTCGTGGTCGATAAAGGCGTATTCGGTGATGACGGCGGGGACGCCCGCCTTGTACGCGGCGCGCAGCAGCCCGTAGTAATCGCGGCCCGCCGAGTTGGTGCGGAAGAGAATATCGTTGACCGGGCGCCCCTGCGCGGCAAAGCGCTCGTTGAGCAGCTCGGCCAGCTGACGGGAGGGGCCGCCCGGCTGATCGCCGACCTGCGCCAGCACCGTCGCGCCGAAACGGGCGTGGGAGTCGGAGGCGTTGTGGTGAACGCTGAGCACCAAATCGGGCCGCAGCTCGGCGATTTGCGCCATGCGCTCGGTCAGGAGCACGGTGTCAAACGGGCCGCGGGTTTCCACGACATTGCAGCCGGCGGCGCGCAGCAGAAAGGCAAGGGAATCGGCCACCTCGTAATTGAGGGACTCTTCACGGCCCAGCCAGGGGGAGAGGGCGCCGGTCTCCGAGCCGCCGTGACCGGCGTCGATCAGAACGGTTTTGTCCCGAAAGACCGGGTTGCCGCCGACGACGGCCATGCGCCGCGCGCCGTCCCACCACACGGGGACGTCCAGAGCGACGCAGAGATCGCGCAGGTTGTAGTAATGGCTGCCGTCGATGAGGTAGGAGCGCAGCGCGGCCTCTTCGCCGTCGATCAGCAGGGTGCTGGTCGCGTCAAGGATGCTGTCAAGCGCGACGGGGCCCTGCTCGTGCGGGCTGTTTTCCGTGCCGATGGGCAGGTATTCGCCGCCTGTCATCAGCGTGACGGTGGAGGAGGCGCGGTCCCAGTCGACGGAAAAGGCGCCGGGGCGGTCCTGAAAATCCCAGGCGAGGTCGCGCAGGCGGACGTAATTTTCACTGTCGAGCAGATAGCTGTAAAAGGTCGTTTCCTCGCCGTACAGCAGCGAGGACTGGGTGTGGCGCAGCGCCGTTTCGGGCGCGGCGGACACCGGGGCGGAAACGAGCAGAAGAAGGAGACAGGCCAAAACGAGAAGGGGGCGATGCGTCGGTTTCATAAGGGGTTCCTTTCGCGGGTATTCGGCAAAATGGCTACCGTTTTATTGTAATGCACCGAAAAAGGAAGCGCAAGCAGAAAAAAATGTAATTTTCCCAAAAGGGCGGTGCCGGGCAGGGGCGATAGGGCAGACAAAAAGGAGCGGTTTTTTGATTTACAAACTGGTCGAAATACACTATAATGAATCCGTATACCGGCGCGCGGCAGCGCCCGAAGCGGAGGAATCTGGCTTGAAACCGGAAAAATATCGCAAAATCAGGGAGCCTGCAAGGCTGCTGTACGGCGCGGCGGCGGGGGTTGCCGGGGCCTTTCTGCGGCTGGTGTGCGGCCTGCGCGTCGAGCGCCGCGGGGAAATCCCGCAGAAAGGGCCGCTTTTGGTGCTGTGCTCGCATCAGGGCCTGAGCGACTTTGCCGTCACGGCGGCCGCCCTTTTGCCGCGCCGCCTGCACTTTGTCTGCTCGGAAAGCTTTTTCCGCCGTCCGCTGCTGGCGCCCCTGCTGCACGCCATGGGCGTCATCCCCAAGGTGCAGTTTCATGCCGATCCGCGGTGCATTGTCTCGGTTTTGCGGGTGCTCAAGGCGGGCGGGGCGGTGTGCCTTTATCCCGCCGGGCAGACCTCCATGCAGGGCCGCCCCGGCGCGGTGAGCGACGCCGTCGTCCGGCTGATCAGAAAAAGCGGCGCCGACGTCGCGGCGCTTCAGCTGCACGGCGGCTTTTTTACGCGAAGTCGCTTTGCCAAAGGGCTCAACCGCGGGCGCATCGACGCCCGGCTCGGGATGCTGTTTACGGCAGAGCAGCTAAGCGGCCTGACGGACGGGGAAGTGTACGCCGCCGTGTGCAGGGCCATTGACTACGACGAATACCGCTGGCAGCGGGAGACGGGGGCGCGGTTTTATTCCGGCCACCGCGCCCGCGGCTATCAGAATATCCTCTGCCTGTGCCCGCGCTGCGGGGCGCGGTATACCTACCGCGTCCGGGGCGGGCGGGTGTGCTGTGCCCATTGCGGCAACGGCGGAGAGGTGGGCGCCGACATGCGTCTGCACGCCGACGCGGGCTCCGTGCTGCCCGAAACGCTGCCGCAGTGGGTCGACATGCTGCGGCGCGACTGGGAGGGGCGCCTGCGCGCCGGCAATTTCGGCATGAAGAGCGCCGCGCGCTGCCGCCGTTGGGACGGCAGGGGCTTTGTGCCCGACGGCGAGGGGGAGATCGCGCTGGACGAGCGGGAGTTTTGCTACACGCCGCGCGGCGGACAGCCCGTGCGCGTGCCGAACCGGGCGCTGGCGGGAATGCGCTGCGTGCCCGGCGCGTACCTCGAGCTGGAGGCGGGCGAGCGGGGGACGCTGCGCCTGTACCCCGCAGAGGGCCGCAGCGTCGCCGAGTGGAAGCTGGCCCAGGAGTACCTGCACGGGCGAGCGCTCGGGCAAAACACGCGGGAAAGCAAGTAAGCTTTATATACAACGATCAAAGAAAGAGGTGTAAACAATGGATGCCATTACCACCAGGGACTTTGAAAAGCTGAAGGGCATATCGGAACTGCACGCTTCGCCCGACGGAAAGCTGGCCGCTTTTTGCGTCACACAGGCCGACGTCGACGAAAACTGCTACAAAACACGTCTTTACCTGCTTGAGCTCAAGACGGGGAAATGCCGTGCGCTGACCGAAGAGGGCGGCGCCGGATACGCCTTCTGCGACGACGGGCAGGGCATTCTCTTTCCCGCGCTGCGAAACGACGCCGACCGGCAGGCCGTCGACCGCGGCGAGGAGCTGACCGTTTATTACCGGCTTCCGCTGTCGGGCGGCGAGGCCTGCGAGGCCTTTCGCCTGGAGGCGCAGGCCTCGAAAATTGAAAGCCTGGGCGAGGGGCTGTGGCTGGTCCGGCACCGCTGTGACCTGACCCGCCCCGACCTTAGCGGCGTCAAGGGGGAGCAGCGCGCGCAGCTGCTGGCGCGCTGGAAAAAGGAATCGGAGGAGTTCCACGTCTTTGACGAGATGCCCTTCTGGTTTGACGGGCGGGGGCTGGTCAACAAAAAGCGCACCCGCCTGTCCGTTTACAGCGAAAAGACGGGGGCCTTTTGGCCGCTGACCGCGCCCAACATGGACGTCGGCGCCTACGCCGTCGCGCCCGACAGGAAAAGCGTCGTCTTTGCGGGAAACGACGTCAAGGACTGGCGCATCAACGAGCAGGGCCTGTACAGGGTCTGTCTGCAAAACGGCGAAACGGAAACCCTCATTCCGTGCCGCGGGCACGAGTTCGGCCGAATCGTATTCTGGCAGGGGAAAATCGTCGTTGCGGGCCACATCCACGGCGAAACGCTCGATTTGCGCTCGGCCAAGCTCTTTACCTTCGACGAGGAAAAGGGCGAGCTGGCGCTCGCGCTGCCGCTGGACGAGGAGCTGGGCGCCGACGTGATCTTCGAGGTCAACATGGGCGGCGAAAGCCTGAAAACCGTGGGAGAGGACATTTATCTCGTCACCAGCCGCGAATACCGCGCCCGACTCAGCGCGTGGCGGCCGGGCGAGCGGGAGCTGCGCCCGATAAGCGCGGGCGAGCTTAACGTGCTGTCCTTTGAAAAGGCGGGCGACAGCCTGCTGGCGGTCGGCTTTGTCCCCGGCGGGCTGCAGGAGGTCTACGACATCAGCGGCGGCGAGGCGCGCGCTTTGACAGGCTTCAACGCGGGGACCTTCGAGGACGCCCCCAAGGGCGAGCCGCTCTCTTTCGTCAACGCCGACGGCGTGCGCATCGACGGCTGGGTGCTCAAGCCGCAGGGCTTTGATCCCGCGAAAACCTACCCCGCCATCCTGTCGGTGCACGGCGGTCCGCGCGGCGCCTACTGCAACGCCTTCAGCCATGAAATGCAGGTCTTTGCCTCGCGCGGGTACTTTGTGTTCTACTGCAACCCGCGCGGCAGCGCGACGCGCGGCGACGCCTTTGCCGATCTGTCCGGCAGGTGGGGCAGCATCGACTATGACGACGTCATGGCCTTCACCGACGAGGTGCTCAAGGCCTACCCCGCCATCGACGAGAAGCGCCTCGGCATTACGGGCGGCAGCTACGGCGGGTTTATGACCAACTGGGTCATCGGCCACACCGATCGCTTTGCCGCGGCGGCCAGCTGCCGCAGCATTACCTACTGGACGGGCTTTTTCGGCGTCAGCGACCTGGGCGGCTGGTTTGACAAGCACGAGCAGGGCGGCCTGCCCTGGGAAAACGAGTGCGCGCTGCGCGCCCATTCGCCGCTGTTTGACCTTGACAAGGTGAAAACGCCGACGCTGATCATTCACTCGTTTGAGGACTACCGCTGCCCGGCGCCCGAGGCGTACAGCCTGTACCGCGCCCTGATCGCGCACGGCGTCGAGACGCGCATGGTTTTGTTCAAGGGCGAAAGCCACGGCTTGTCGCGAAACGGAAAGCCGCAGCACCGCGTCCGCCGTCTCGAGGAAATTGCCGGCTGGTTTGACAGTCATCTGAAATAAAGCGGGACGGCTGAAACAGAGGCCGCCTGAGATAGAAGGAGAGGGTTATTGTATGAAGCGATTCCAGAAAGACTGCATCGGCGATATTGTCAGCATTGCCAACCTGACGCTGTCTCCCGCGAAGGGGCACGCCGCCTTTGTCACGCACCGTCCCAATCTGGAAAAAGACGGATACGACTGCTTTTTGCACATGCTGGATACCTGCACCGGCGAAATCAGGCAGATGACCTTTACCGGAAGCGAGAGCAGCTTCTGCTTTATCGACGAGGGGCGGGCGCTGCTCTTCCCCGGCCTGCGCGGCAAAAAGGACCGCGAGCGGGTGGAGGCCGGCGAGGAGCTGACGGCCTTTTACCGCCTGCCGGTGGACGGCGGCGAGGCCGGCGAGCTTTTCCGCCTGCCCATTGCGGCGGGCCAGGTGTACGCGCTGGCCGACGGAAAGCTGCTCATCGTCGCCAAGCACGACCTGTCGCGCCCCGATTTAAGCGGGCTTTCCGGCGAGGCGCTGCAAAAGGCGCTGGCCGCCATCCGCGCCGAGCGCGATTACGAGGTGTGCGACGAGTTCCCCTACCGCGCCGACGGCCGGGGCTACATCAACAAAACGCGCACGCGGCTGTATGTATACGACATGGCCGGCGGCGCGCTCGGCGCCGTGACGGAGCCGAACTTCGGCGTGACCTGCTTCTGCGTTTCGCAGGACGGCAGAGAGATTTATTACGGCGGCGAGAGCTATACGGTGGCGCAGGCCTTTGACGAGGCGGTTTACGCCTACTCCGCCGCGTCGGGGGAAACCCGTGAGCTTTGCCGCCCGGGCAAGCCGATCGGCAGCATCGCCGAGGCCGGCGGCCGCGTGTGGTACACCACCTCGGACAGCCAGTTTAACACCGACATCTGGTCGGTGGACGCCATGGGCGGGCAGCCCGGGCTGGAGCTTGCCGTCGAGGAGGACCTCGGGTTTCAGAACTCGGGCGACGCCTGCCGCGGCGGCGGAACGATGTTTGCCGGAAAGGGCGGGCAGCTGTACTTCACCAAGAGCGACCGCCGGGGCGCGCACCTGTTCCGCATGGCGTCGGGCGGACAGCCGGAGCGCCTGAGCGGCGAGGACGTATGGGTTCACCACTTCGCCGTGGAGGAGGGCGGCCGCGTGCTGTGCGCCGGCCTGCCCGCCTTCGGCATGATGGAGATCTTTGCGCTGAGCGGCGGCAGCGCCGAACGGCTTACGCACCTCAACGACGCTATCATGCGGAAATACGAGCTGGTGCAGCCGAGCTACCTGCCCTTCAGCAGCCGCGACGGCGTCGATCTGGACGGCTGGGTGCTGCTGCCGCCCGAGGCGCAGCAGGGCAAGGTGCCGGTGATTCTGCTCATTCACGGCGGCCCGCGCGGACAGTATCAGGGAACGCTGTCCTTTGACGCGCAGGTCATGGCCGCGCAGGGCTATGCCGTCATCTACTGCAACCCGCGCGGAAGCAGCAGCCGCAGCCGCGCCTTTGCCGACATCAACGGCCGTTACGGCACCATCGACTTTGACGATTTGATGGACTTTGTCGACGCGGCGCTTGAGGGCTATCCGCAGCTGGACGGCGAGCGCATGGGCGTTACCGGCGCCTCGTACGGCGGGTTCATGACCAACTGGATCATCGGGCACACCGACCGCTTTAAGGCCGGTGTGGCGCAGTGCTCCATCTCCAACTGGATCACCATGTACGGCTGCTGCGACATCCCCCGGTTTGTTTCGACGACGCAGGGCGGCACGCCGTGGGACAACTACGAGGGGATGTGGCGCTCGTCGCCCCTTCAGTACGCCGACAAGGTGAAAACGCCGACCCTGTTTTTGCAGTATATGGCCGACTACCGCTGCCCGCTCGATCAGGCGCTGCAAATGTACGCCGCCCTGCAAAGCCTGGGAGTCGAAACGCGGCTGGTGCTCTTCGAGGGCGACAGCCATGTCATGATCACGCTGGGCAAGCCCAGCCACCGTGTGCGCCGCCACACCGAAATGCTGGGCTGGTTCGACAAGCATTTGAAATAACACATTCCGCACCGTCCGGCGGGGAGCAGCCCCGCCGGGCGCCGCCTCCGCGCGCGGCGTGAAAGGAGAAACCCCGTGAAATCAGAAAACCGCTCTGCCGCTTTGGCCCGAAGCCTTCGAAAATGGGGGGCGCTGCTGCTGTCGCTGACCCTCTGCCTGCCGCTGTCCGCCTGCGGACCCGGCCGGCCCGAGCCTCCCGACGATCCGGTTCCGCCCGCCGTCGACCCGGCGCCGCAGCCCGATCCCGCGCCCGATCCCAAGCCCGAGACGACCATCGGGGAGCTGTCGCTGCACAAAACATACAGCAGCGACGCCGGGGAGGAGCTTTTGAACGTCAGCGTGACGGCGCCCAAGCCCGAGGGGACGGAGGCCGCGGAGCAGATAGCCGCCTATTATCAGATGTGGATGGACGACATCGATTATTACTGTGAAACCATGCTGACGGAAACGTCGCGGGAGGCCCTCGCCTGGGCCAGGGAAAACGGCGGGACCTTTACCCCCTATGCGCTGGAGAGCGGGTATCAGGTGACCCGCAGCGACGACGCCGTCTTTTCCGTCATCCGCGACCAGTATGAGTCGACGGGGGGCGTGCATCCCTCGTACGCCATGCTGGCCGAGACCTTTGACGCCGCAAACGGCGGCCGAATGTCGGTCTTTACCCTGTTTTCGGCCATGGAGGAGCAGGATGTGCTCGGCCTGATCCACCACAAGGTGGCGGCGCTGGCCGAACGCAGGATGGAAACCCAGCCCGATTTGTATTACGAAAATTACCGGGAGCTGCTGGCCGACACCTTCGACCCCCTTTGCTTTGCGCTGACCGACACCGGACTGACGCTGTACTGGCAGACCTATTCCATCGGCCCGTTTGTCAGCGGTGTGCAGCGCTTTGACATCCCCTATGAAGAACTGGAAGGAAAGATGGACGAACAGTGGATGCTGTCATGACAAAACGGAAGAAAAACGACTTGGTGACCGGCGTGATAGAGGGCTATACGGCCGAGGGCATGGGCGTTTTGCGCGACGGGGGCATGGCCGTCTTTGTGCCGGGCACGGCGCGGGGCGACCGGTGCGCCGTGCGCATTGTCAAGGTGCTGAAAAACCGCGCCTACGGCAGGGTAGAGGAGCTGATCGAGCCGTCGGAGCACCGCGTGCAGCCCGCCTGCCCCGTTTTTGCGCGCTGCGGCGGCTGCGACTTTCAGCATTTGTCCTATGACGAGGAGCTGTGGCTGAAGCGCAGGCGGGTGGAGGACGCGCTGCGCCGTCTCGGCCGGTTTGACGCCAAGGTTCCGCCCGTCGTGCCCTCGCCGCAGATTGCGGGCTACCGCAACAAGGCCATTTTCCCCTTTGGCCGGCAGGACGGCCGGGCGGTGTTCGGGTTTTACCGCAGCCGCAGCCATCAAATCGTGCCCATTACAAGCTGTCTGATTCAGGACAGCCGCGCCGCCGCGCTGGCCGGCGCCGTCTGCCGTTGGGCCGACGAAAACAAAGTGAGTGAATACAACGAGGATACCGGAAAGGGATTTTTGCGCAGCGTATTTGTCCGGACGGGGGAGCAGGGCAGTCAGCTCTGCCTGATTTCCCGCACGGCGCGCGTGCCGGCGGCCGGGCGGCTGGTCGAGCTGTGCCGCGCCGTCTGCCCGGACCTGTGCGGTGTGCTCGTTTCGGTCAATGCGGACAAAACCAACCGGCTGATGGGCCGCGAGGTCTTTGCGCTGTGGGGCGAGGAGCGGCTGCGGGACCGTCTGGGGCCGTGGGAGTTTTGGCTGTCGCCCCTGTCCTTTTATCAGGTCAATCACCGGCAGGCCGAGGCGCTGTACCGCGAGGCCGTGGACATGGCCGGGCTGGACAAAACGCAGACGGCGCTCGATTTGTTCTGCGGCATCGGCACCATTACGCTGCATCTGGCGGAACGGGCCGGGCGGGCCATCGGCGCCGAAATCGTGCCGCAGGCCGTCAGGGATGCGCAGCGCAGCGCCGAGCGCG
>CAKUPI010000001.1 GCA_934675045.1 uncultured Eubacteriales bacterium | reverse complement strand
GCGTCCGCCCCGGCTTTGAAGGCGGCCAGATGCCTCTGGCGCGCCGTCTGCCCAAGCGCGGCTTTAACAACGTATTTGCCAAAAAATACGCTGAAATCAACCTGAACACGCTCAACACCTTTGAAAACGGCACCGAAGTCACCTTCGAGCTGCTGGTCGAAAAGGGCCTTGTCAAAAAGACGCTCGACGGCATCCGTGTTCTGGGCACCGGCGAACTGAGCAAGAAACTGACCGTCAAGGCCGCCGGCATCACCGCCTCGGCCAAGGAGAAAATTGAAGCCGCGGGAGGAAAGGCGGAGGTGATCTAAGCCGTGATTGAGACCATCAAAAACGCGTGGAAGATCCCTGACCTGCGCAAAAAGCTGCTTTTCGTCATCGGCTGTATCGTCGTGTACCGTTTTGGTTATACCATCTTTGTACCCTACGTCGACACCGCCGCGCTGACCGAAGCCTTCAAAGCGCAGGCCGACACCCTGATTGGCTACTTCAACGTCCTGTCGGGCGGCGGCTTTTCCCAGGCCTCTATCTTTGCCCTTTCGGTTTACCCGTATATCAACTCCTCCATCATCATGCAGCTTTTGCAGGTCGCCATTCCGGCCCTTGAGCGCATGGTCAAGGAGGGGGGCGAGGAAGGCCGCAAGAAAATCGCCTCCATCACCCGTTACGTCACCGTGGCTCTCGCCATCATCACCGGCTTCAGCTACTACATGCTCCTCAAGAGCTATCAGGTGCTGACCCGTACCGATGCGTGGAGCGCCATCGTCATCATCCTGACCTTTACCGCAGGCTCGGCCTTCATCATGTGGCTGGGCGAGCAGATCAACGAAAAGGGCATCGGCAACGGCATTTCCATCATCCTGTTCTGCGGCATTGTCAGCCGCGGCCCGGCGATGGTGCAGTCCATTGTCGAAGGGGTCAAGAGCGGAACGCTCGACATCTTCAAGACCATCCTGATTCTGCTCATCTCGGTCGCCATGATCGCCTTTATCGTCTTTATCACCAACGCCGAGCGCCGCATTCCGGTGCAGTACGCCAAGCGCGTTGTCGGCCGCAAGATGTACGGCGGTCAGTCGACCAACCTGCCCATGAAGGTCAACATGGCGGGCGTCATGCCCATCATCTTCGCCAGCACCATCATCACGGTGCCGGCCACCATCGGCAACTTCCTGACCCCCAAGGAGGGAGGCTTCTGGGATCACTTCCTCAAGGCCTTCCAGCAGGGAAGCCCGGCGTATATCATCGTCTACTTCCTGCTCATCCTCGGCTTTGCCTACTTCTACGCCACCATTCAGTTCAACCCCATTGAGGTGGCCAACAACCTGAAGAAAAACGGCGGATTTATCCCCGGCTTCCGCCCCGGCAAGCCGACGAGCGACTTTATCCAGCGGGTGCTCAACAAAATCACCCTCATGGGCGCGCTCTTCCTGGCCGTCATCGCCATTTTCCCGCTCATCATGAGCAACGTCAAGGGAATGGGCGGCCTGGCCATCGGTGGCACGTCGGTCCTCATTCTGGTCGGCGTCGCGCTCGAGACGGTCAAGGCCATCGAGGGCCAGATGCTCATGCGTCACTATAAGGGCTTCCTCGAGTAAGCCTTTCGGAGAAATTGGAGTTTGGTATGAATCTTGTTTTACTGGGCGCCCCCGGCGCCGGAAAAGGTACGCAAGCCGAAAAGATTCAACATGCGCTGAACATTCCCATCCTCTCCACCGGAAACCTTCTGCGCCAGGCCATTGCGGCCGGCACCGAGCTGGGCCGCAAGGCCCAGGCCTACATGGACGGCGGAAACCTTGTGCCCGATGAATTGATCATCGGACTGGTCGCCGAGCGGCTTCAAAGCCCGGATTGTGCAAAGGGCGTCATTTTTGACGGCTTCCCGCGCACCATCCACCAGGCCGAGGCGCTTGACAAGGCCGTGCGGGTCGATGTCGTCTTGTCCATCGAGGTTGCCGATGAGACCATTCTGCAGCGTATGAGCGGCCGCCGCACCTGTCCGCAGTGTCAGGCCAGCTATCACGTCACCGACAACCCCCCCAAGGTGGAGGGCGTGTGTGACAAATGCGGCGCAGAGCTGACCATCCGCCACGATGACGAGCCCGAGACCGTGCGCTCCCGCCTTGCCGTGTACCACAAGCAGACCGAGCCCATCAAGGAGTTTTACCGGGCGCAGGGAAAGCTTAAGGCAGTGCAGGGACAGCCCAAGCTGGCCGACACCGTCAAGCTGGTGTCGGAGGCGCTGGGAGTTTCATTATGATCAAAATCAAGTCGGCGCACGAGATTTCACTCATGCGCCAGGCCGGCCGGCTGGCCGCCGAGGCACGCGCCTTGGCGGGCAGTCTGGTTCAGCCGGGAATTACGACAAGGGAAATTGACCACGAGGTCCGCAAGTTTTTAAAAAGCTGCGGCTCCGCCCCCTCTTTCCTCGGCTACGGCGGGTATCCCGCCGCCATCTGCTGCTCGGTCAATGACGAGGTCATCCACGGCATTCCGGGCCCGCGCAGGATCAAAGAGGGCGATCTGGTCAAAATCGATGTCGGGGCCATCTACCACGGGTACCATGGCGACTGCGCCGCGACCTTTGCGGCGGGCGCCGTATCGCCCCAAGCCCAGCGGCTTTTGGAGGTGACCCGGCAGAGCTTCTATGAAGGTATCAAGCAAGCCCGTCCGGGGCTGAGAATCTCCGATATTTCGCGCGCCGTGCAGGTGTACAATGAAGAGAGGGGCTACTCTCTGGTGCGCGACTATGTCGGACACGGTATCGGCTCGGAGATGCACGAAGAGCCGGAGGTGCCGAATTACGTTTCACCCCGGGCGCGTGCGCGTCTGGTGGCCGGCATGACGCTGGCCATTGAACCGATGGTCAACGAGGGCGGGTACGAGGTGCGCAGGCTGCGCGACGGCTGGACGGTCGTCACGGCGGACGGAAAGCTCTCGGCCCACTACGAAAACACCATCCTCATCACCGATGGGGAACCGGAAATACTCACCGTGACCGGAGGAGAGCATGATGAGAAGTGACATTGTACAATCAGATATCGTTGCTTCCTTATGCGGGCGCGACAAAGGCGCGCTCATGATGGTCGTCGGACTGGACTGCGAGGGCTACGCCCTTTTGTGCGACGGCCGACTGCGAAAAATCGAAAAGCCCAAGCGGAAGAAAGTCAAGCACATCCGGCTGGTCTGCCACACCGACTGCCGGGCGGCGCAGAAAATCCGCGCGGGCGAGCGATTGTCAAACAGCGAAATCAGAAGAGCGCTGGCGGACTTGCAAAAGCCGCAGCCGATTGAATGACCGAGGAGGGACTTTCGTTTGGCAAAAGAAGATATGATCGAGGTCGAAGGTACCGTTATAGAGGCGCTGCCAAACGCCATGTTTAACGTCGAGCTGCCGGGGGGCCACAAGGTTCTGGCCCATATTTCCGGCAAGCTGCGCATGAACTTTATCAAGATTCTGCCGGGGGACAAGGTGACGCTGCAAATGTCGCCGTATGACCTGACCCGCGGACGCATCACATGGCGCTCTAAGTAAAAATATGCTCCCGGGGCGCATCGCTCGCCCCTTCCAAATGGAAGAAACAGGAGGAACTATCCATGAAAGTAAAACCGTCGGTGAAACCCATCTGCGAAAAGTGCAAAGTCATCCGCAGAAAAGGCCGCGTCATGGTCATCTGCCAGAACCCCAAGCACAAGCAGAAGCAGGGTTAAAAACACACAGGAGGTGCAAAAGTAAATGGCTCGTATTGCCGGTGTTGACCTTCCCCGCGAAAAAAGAGTGGAAATCGGCCTGACTTACATCTACGGAATCGGCCGCAAACTCTCGAACGATATTCTCAAAAAGACCGGTGTCAACCCTGACACCCGCGTCAAGGACCTGACCGAAGACGAAACCGCCCGCCTGCGTGAAGTCATCGAGCATGAGTACACCATCGAGGGCGACCTGCGCCGCGACACGGCGCTCAACATCAAGCGTCTGACCGAAATCGGCTGCTACCGCGGCCTGCGTCACCGCAAGGGGCTGCCCGTCCGCGGCCAGCGCACCAAGACCAACGCCCGCACCCGCAAAGGTCCGAAGAAGACCATTGCCAACAAGAAGAAATAAAGGAGGGACGAAAACATGGCCAAAGCACAGCCGAAGAAGGGCGCCGTCAGAACCAAGCGCCGCGAACGCAAGAATATCGAAAAGGGCGCTGTCCATATCCGTTCGTCCTTTAACAACACGATCGTCACCATCACCGATATCAAGGGCAACGCCATTTCGTGGGCCAGCGCCGGCGAAATGGGCTTCCGCGGCTCGAGAAAGTCGACTCCCTTTGCCGCCCAGACCGCTGCCGAAACGGCCGCCAAGGCTGCCATGGAGCACGGCCTCAAGACGGTGGAAGTTTACGTCAAGGGCCCCGGCTCGGGACGTGAAGCCGCCATCCGCGCCCTGCAGGCTGCCGGACTGGAAGTCGTCATGATCAAAGACGTCACCCCCGTCCCGCACAACGGATGCCGCCCGCCCAAGAGAAGAAGAGTTTAACAGGAGGTAACCTTTAGATGGCAAGATATACTGACGCGGTATGCCGCATTTGCCGCAGAGAAGGCGACAAGCTCTTTTTGAAGGGCGACCGGTGCTATACCGACAAGTGCGCGATTCAGCGCCGCAGCTACGCCCCCGGCCAGCACGGCCAGGGCCGCAACAAAAAGCTGAGCGAGTACGGCATGCAGCTGCGTGAAAAGCAGAAAGCCAAAAAGTATTACGGACTGCTGGAAAACCAGTTCTATCACTATTTCGAAATGGCCGAGACCATGAGCGGCATGACGGGCGAAAACCTGCTCAAGCTGCTTGAAAGCCGTCTGGACAACATCGTCTACCGCGCCGGCTTTGCCATGAGCCGCCCGGAGGCCCGTCAGCTGGTTTCCCATGCCCACTTCACCGTCAACGGCAAGAAGGTCAACATCCCCTCTTACCTGTGCAAGCCCGGTGACGTGATTGCGATTAAGGAATCGAGCATGAGCTCTGACAAGTTCAAGCTGGTCATCGAGGCCAACGCCTCGCGGCCCGCCCTCAACTGGCTGAGCGTCGACCGTCAGAAGGGCGTCGCCACCGTCGTCAATCTCCCGGCCCGCGACGAAGTCGAGCTGCAGGTTGAAGAGCACCTCATCGTCGAGCTTTACTCCAAGTAATCAGCCCTCAATCGGCACCCGCATAGCGTGCCTTTTTGAGGCGCGCCGACTATATCAAGGAGGGTAATGAATGATCGCAATTGAAAAACCCCGCATTGAATGTGTCGAAACAGCCACCGATGGCTCTTATGGCAAATTCGTGGTCGAGCCTCTGGAGCGGGGCTACGGCACTACCCTCGGCAATTCGCTGCGCCGCATTCTTCTGTCGAGCCTGCCCGGAACGGCTGTCACCGCCATCAAAATCGACGGTGTGCAGCACGAGTTTTCCACCATTCCGGGCGTCAAGGAAGATGTGACGGAGATTGTCCTCAATGTCAAGGGCATCATCGCCAAGCTTGCCAGCCAGGGCGAAAAGGTTGTCACCATTGAAACCTCGACTGCCGGCGAAGTGACAGCAGGTGACATTCGCTGCGACAGCGAGATTGAGATTCTCAATCCCGAGGCGCACATTGCCACTTTGATGGAGGACAGCAAGCTGGTTATGGAGCTGACCTTCAACCACGGCCGCGGGTACGTGCCCGCCGACCGCAACAAGCCTGCCACCCCCGTTATCGGTATCATTCCCGTCGATTCCATCTATACGCCGGTCTACAAGGTCAACTACACGGTGGAAAACACCCGTGTGGGAAACATGACCGATTTTGACAAGCTGACGCTTGAGGTGTACACCGACTGCACCATCTCGGCGCGGGACGCCGTGTCGCTCGGGGCCAAAATCCTGACCGACCACTTAAGCCTCTTTGTCAACCTGTCCGATGAAATCGGCTCCAAGTCCACCGTCGTCGAGAAGAGCGAGACGACGCAGGACAAGGTGCTCGAAATGAGCATCGAGGAGCTTGATCTTTCGGTGCGTTCCTTCAACTGCTTAAAGCGCGCAGGCATCAACACGGTGGCCGACCTCGTCAACACGACGGAGGAGGACATGATGAAGGTGCGCAACCTCGGCAGAAAGTCACTGGAAGAAGTCATCAAAAAGATGGCCGACCTGAATCTGCTGCTCGCCAAGAGCGACAATTCGCAGAATTGAGCAGAGCGCGTGGCCCGGCGCAGTGTGCGCCGGGCGGCGCAATCCACTTTTTACACATTTTCCGCCCCCCTGCGTGGGAAGGCGGATTCTGAGGAGGTATAATCATGCCCGGAACCCGCAAGCTCGGCAGACCGACCGATCACCGCCGCGCCATGCTGCGCGCCATGGTCACCTATCTGCTGGAGAACGGCCGTATCGAGACGACTGTCACCAGAGCCAAGGAAGTCCGTCCGCTGGCTGAAAAAATGATCACCCTTGGCAAGCGCGGCGATCTGAACGCCAAGCGCCAGGCCTTTGCCTTTATCACCAAGGAAGCGGTCGTCAAAAAGACCTTTGACGAAATCGCGCCCAAGTACGCCGGCCGCAACGGCGGCTACACCCGCATCACCCGCATTGGGCCCCGCCGCGGCGACGGCGCCGAAATGGCCGTCATCGAGCTTATCTAACTGCAAAGCACCGGTCCCCAAAGGGATTATCCCGAGAAGATGCCTCGGGATAATCCCTTTTTTTGCCGTTTGGCGGCAAAAAGCCGGGAAAACCGGGCGCGGTGCAGGGGGAGCGCTTTTGCCCTTTGCGGGTATTCCTTTTTGGAAGAAGATATGATATGCTAAAATAAACCACACAAGGAGGGTAAAAGAAATGCTTTTAACTGCCAAACACCTTATCGTCGGCGACGGTTCGACCACACTGGACAACGGCGCCGTCCGGCTGGACGAAAAGGGGAGGATCAGCGACGTCGGCGCCTTTGCCGACCTGTCAAAGAAGTACGCCGGCGAGCCGGTGCACGATTATCAGGACGCCACCATTCTGCCCGGCCTCATTGACATGCACGTGCACACCGGCTACTGGTGGAGCGAGCCGGATGCCGACAGCTACCGCGAGGACCCCTACCGCATCGCCTATTTTGCCCTTGACGTATTAAACCGCGCGCTGCGCACCGGCGTCACCACCGTGCGCGACGTCTCGTCGCCCGGCGGCTGCATGCAGAACCTGCGCTGGGCCTCGGCCGAGCGGGGCTATCTCACCCTGCCGCGCATTTCGCACTGCGGCCGCGGCATCTGCTTTACCGGCGGGCACGGCTGGCCGCTGATCGGCGGCGTGGTCGAGGCCGACGGCGCCGACAATGTCCGCGCCGCCATCCGCCGCGAGATTCGCGACGGGGCCGACTGGATCAAGCTGCTGACCAGCCACCGCACGCACACGCCGGAGTTCACGCAGGAAGAGCTCAACGCCGCCGTCGACGAGTGCCACCGCCGCGGCATCAAAATCTGCGTGCATGCCGGCACGCACCCCTCCATTCAGATGTGCATTGACGCGGGGTTTGACACCATCGAGCACGGAACCTTTATGACGCGCGAGCAGGCCATCGAAATGCGCGACAAGGGAATCGCGTGGGTGCCGACCATTGTCGCGTACACCTATATTTACGAGCAGCTGTGCGACAGCGCCAAGCGCGCCGAGGTGTCCGGCGGCATCGACGGCGACGGCCTGGGCGACTTCAATTACTTTGAAAAGGCGGCGCAGGCCTACCGCGAAAACTTCAAAATGCTGGCCGACACCGGCGTTACCGTGCTGGCCGGCACCGACATGGTGCTGCACGGCGCGCCCATCATGCCGGTCGGACGCGAGCTTGCCTACATGGTGGAATACGGCATGAGCCCGGTGCAGGCCATCGCCACGGCGACGGGCAACGCGGCGGCCATGCTGGACCTTGGCCGGGAAACCGGTATGCTCGCCGCCGGTCTGTGCGGCGATATTCTGGTCGTGCGGGGCGACGCTTCGCAGGACATCACGGCGCTGCAAAGCCCGGTGCAGGTCTACCGCGCCGGAAAGGCCATGCTGTAAAGAAAAAAAGGGGGGGCCAAACGTGAAGCTGACGGAAAAACACTGGAAGGCGGCGCGCGCACTGCTGCCGCAAAACGCGGAAAAGCTGCTGCTCAACGGGCAGTTCAGCCCGTGGTTTTTGCCGGGCGATAAGCTGGTCTTTTGCAAGGAAAGCTTTCAGAACAAGGAAAAAATCACACGGTACATGCTGGTCGACTGTCAGACCGGCGAGCAGCGGGAGCTGTTTGACCACCGTCTGCTGACCCAGCGCCTGCGGCGCATCGGAAAGGCCCCGAAGGAAGGGCAGCAGCTGCAAATCGAACCGCTTGGCGTCGACGAGGACGGCACCGTCCGCTTCCTTCTGCCGGGCGGCGACGAATACCAGTTTGACGGAAACCGTTTGCAGCGGGTTATGAAAATGCCGACCGAAGGGGCGTCGCTCAGCCCCGACCGCCGCTGGGCCATCGCCACGCGCCGCCACAATTTGCAGCTGTATGACCTGCAAAACGGCACTTCGAGCCGCATCACCAAGGACGGCGAGGCGCACAACGCCTACGCCTGCCCCATCGAGGGGGACACCTTCTTCATCCGGCATAAGCTCGAAGGCTACGCCGGGCCGGCGGGCGTCGAGTGGTCGCCCGACAGCCGCCGCTTTTTGACCTATCGCCTGGACGAGCGCGAGGTCAAGCCGCTGTACCTTGTGCAGAATGTGCCGCCCGAGGGCATGCGCCCCGTGCTGCACGAATACCGCTACGCGCTGCCCGGCGAGCCCGAGCCAAAGTGCGCCTTTTACGTCGGCAACGCCGAGACGGGCGCCGTGCGGCCGGTGCAGTGCCCCGAGACCGAGGTGGCCTTTTTGTCGCCGACGGCCGACGGCTACGGAATGCTGGGCTGGTCGGTCGAGGGCGGCCAGGGCGCCTGCTGGCGCATGAGCCGCGACCACAAAAGCGTCGAGACCATGCTGATCGACCCGGAAACCGGCGCGGTTCAGCCGCTGTTTGAGGAATCGACCGACGGATTTCTGTTCTTTGACTTCCACCGCCTCATCGCCTCGCACAGCGAAAAGCGCCTGAGCCGGCAGACGCCCTGCTTTATGCTGTCGGAAAAGCTGCACAGCCTGTTCTGGCTGAGCGAGCGCGACGGCTTCATGCACATCTACCAGTACGACACGCAGAACATCGGGCAGCTGCGCCAGCTGACGCAGGGAGAGTTCACCGTCTGCCAGCTGCTGCACCTCGACATCGAGGGACGCAAGCTCTACTTTACCGCCTGCGGCCGCGAGATACACACCAGACCCTACCAGCGGTATCTCTACGCCGCCGATCTGGACAGCGGGGAAACGACGCTGCTGTCGCGCGAAAAGGGCGACCACAGCATTGTCTTTTCCCCAAACGGGAAGTTTTACACCGATACCGTTTCGGCCTGCGACGAGCCGCAGACGACGACGCTGTGCCGCGTCAGCCCCGCCGAGGGCGAAGTCCCCGTGCCGCTGTGCGCCTGCGACGACAGCGGCCTGGTCAAGGCCGGAATGACCTACCCCATTTTCTTTACCGAAAAGGGCGCCGACGGCGTGACCGACGTTTCCGGCGTCATCGTCATGCCGGCCCGCTTCAGGGAAGGCAAGAAATACCCCGTCGTCGATTATTACTACGGCGGCAACCAGAGCGTCAACCAGCCCACCACCTTTTTCGACTACCTCAACGCCGGGTTCACCCCCGCGCTCTCGCAGCTTGAGTGCGCCTGCGTCATCATCGACGGCCGCGGCACCCCCCTGCGGGGCCGCGAGTACCACCAGCACTGCTACCGCAACATGGGGGCCTGCGCCGGGCTTGAGGATCACGTCGCCGTCATCAACCGCCTGTGCGACAAGTACGCCTTTATGGATCGCGACCGCGTCGGCGTCTGGGGGCACAGCGGCGGCGGTTTCGGCACCCTGCACTGCATGACCGAGGCGCCCGAGCTTTACAAGGTGGGCGTCGCGACCGGCGGAAACCACTATCAGGAGCTGTACAACGCCGACTGGTCGGAGCGGTTTATGGGCGGCTATGACGCCGAGGCGCTGCTGCGGCAGTCCGCCGGGCCGCAGGTGGACAGGCTTCAGGGCAAGCTGCTGCTCATCCACGGCGAGCTGGACGACAATGTCCACCCGGCCAACACGCTGCGCGTCGTGGACGAGCTGATCCGCGCCGACAAGGACTTTGAGTTCCTCATCATCCCCAACCGTCACCACCAGCTGCGCGACATGCCCTATTACCAGCGCCGCGTGCTGGAGTTTTTGGCCAACAACCTGCACGGCATCAAAAACTGATGGTCCGCATCGACTATCGCGCGGCAGAGGAGGACGACGGCCGGCCGCTGCGCGCCGTGCTGCGCGGCAGCATGGGGCTGTCGGCCTCCCTTGTCAAGGCGGTCAAGTGGCTGCCCGGCGGCATTTTGCTCGACGGGCAGCCCGCGCGCCTTGACGCCGTCGTACGCCGGGGACAGGCCGTTTCCGTAGCCGCCGGTGTGACCGGTGCATCCGGTGTGACCGGTGCATCCGGTGCGGCCGGAGGCAAAGCGCCGGACATGCCGCCCGTGCTGTACGAGGACGACTGTCTGCTCATTGTGAACAAGCCGGCCGGCATGGCGGTACACCCCGCGGCCGGGCACGAAAGCGGCACGCTGTTTGACGCGGCAGAGGGCTACCTGCGGCAAAAGGGAGAGGTGCAGAGCGCCTTCTGCCCGGTCAGCCGGCTGGACAGGCACACGTCGGGCGCGCTGTGCGCGGCCAAAAACCGCTTTGCCGCGCAGCGCCTTTCGGCGCAGATGCAGCGGGGCGAAATGCAGCGGGTCTACCGGGCCGTCGTCTGCGGCGATCTGCCCGATTCGGGGACACTCGACGCCCCCATCGCACGGGCGCAGGGCGTGCGCCGCAGGGTGGCGGAGGGCGGTCAGCGCGCCGTGACGCACTGGCGGGTGCTGCGGCGCGGGCAGGGGCGCGCGCTGCTTGAGCTGCGGCTGGAAACGGGGCGAACGCACCAGATCCGCGTGCACATGGCCCACCTCGGCTGCCCGGTGTACGGCGATTTTCTGTACGGCACCGAGGATTTCTCCCGCCCCGGCTTTGCGCTGCACGCGCGCTCGCTGTCGCTGCTCCACCCGCTGACGGGAAAGCCCGTAACGGCGTCGGCGCCCGTGCCGATCTGGTTTGACGAGCTGCTGGACGGGGAAAAAGAATAGACTTTTGCCCTTGACAAAGGGAAAAAAACGCATATAATAGGTAAACATAACGACAAAACGCAAAAGGCGTTGAGGGGAAGAGTAGCCACAGCAGGCACATGGCAGAGAGCCGGGGCAAGGTGCGAGCCCGGTATGCGCGGCGGTGGGGAAGAACGTCCCGGAGCCTCTGACCGAACGCGGGCGGCGCCCGTCAGTAGGCTCAGACGCGGGCGGCGCGTTACAGCCGCAGCGGGTCGGCGGCCCTTTGTGCTTGCCCGCCCGGCTAAGTGGGCTGCAAAGCAGCTAAATTGGGTGGTACCGCGGAAGTCAGAGCCTTTCGCCCCATATCGGGGCGGGGGGCTCTTTATTCTTACCCTTCTCCGGGAAAGGAGAGAGGCATGTTAAAGCGAACAACCTATTGCGGAATCCTGCGCGCAAAGGACGTCGGCCGCAGGGTGACGGCCTGCGGCTGGGTGAGCGCCCGGCGCGATATGGGGGGCGTCATCTTTGTCGATTTGCGGGACCGCGAGGGGGTGCTGCAAGTCGTTTTCGAGCTGGGCGCCCTGCCGCCCGAGGACTTTCACACGGCGGAGCGCCTGCACGACGAGACGGTCATCGCCGTGTCGGGCGTCGTGCGCGGGCGCGGCGCGGAGACGGTCAACGACAAAATCCCAACGGGCCGCGTCGAGCTGTACGCCGACCGGCTCGAGGTGCTCAGCCGGAGCGAGCGCCTGCCCTTTGCCCCCGATAAGGGGGGAGAGGTGCGCGAGGAGCTGCGGCTGCACTACCGGTTTTTGGACCTGCGGCGCGCCGAGATGCAGAAAAATCTGCGGCTGCGCCACCGCGTCGCCCGCGCCACCGCCGATTACCTGACGGCGCAGGGCTTTACCGAGGTGGAGACGCCCATTCTGACCAGGTCGACCCCCGAGGGTGCGCGCGATTATCTGGTGCCCTCGCGCGTGCACCCTGGCGAGTTTTACGCCCTGCCGCAGTCGCCGCAGATTTTCAAGCAGCTTTTGATGGCGGGGGGCGTCGACCGCTATTACCAGATAGCCCGCTGCTTCCGCGACGAGGACCTGCGCGCCGACCGGCAGCCCGAGTTTACGCAGGTCGACATGGAAATGTCCTTTGTCGAGCAGGAAGACGTTTTGCAGCACCTCGAGGGGCTGTTCTGCCATATTTTTCAGGAAGCGGCCGGCGTCGGGCTGCCCCGGCCCTTCCGGCGCATCACGTGGCGCGAGGCCATGGACCGCTACGGCACGGACAAGCCCGACCTGCGCTTTGACCTGCCCATCTGCGACGTAACCGACTGGGCGCGCGGCTGCGGGTTCTCGGTGTTCCAAAAGGCGGCGCAGGGGGGCGTGGTGCGCGCCATCTGCGTGCCGGGCGGCGGCGTCAGCTTAAGCCGGTCGGACATCGACAGCCTGACGGAAAAGGCGGTGTCGCTGGGGGCGGGGGGCATGGCGTGGGCCGCCCTGCGCGGGGACGGCGGCGTCAGCACCATTCTGACCAAGTTTATCGGGCAGAGCGGCATGGAAGCGCTCTTTGCGCGCGTCGGCGCCGGGCCGGGCGACTTTGTTCTGTTCTGCGCCGACCGGGAAAGGGTCGTTCGGCGCGTGCTCGGGGGGCTGCGGCTGGCGCTGGCCGACCGGCTTAAGCTGCGCCGGCCGGAGCACGCCCTGCTCTTTGTCACCGACTTCCCCATGTTTGAATATTCCGAGGAGGAGGGGCGCTATGTCGCCGCCCACCACCCCTTTACCATGCCGCGGCAGGAGGACCTGCCCCTTTTGACAGACGACCCCGCCGCTGTGCGCGCGCTGGCCTATGACGCCGTGCTCGACGGCGTCGAGCTTGGCTCGGGCAGCATCCGAATCCACCGCAGCGACATCCAGCAGGCCGTTTTCCGCGCCCTTGGCTTTTCGCCCGGCGAAATCGCTCGGCGCTTCGGCTTTATGGTCGACGCCTTCCGCTACGGCACGCCGCCGCACGGCGGCTTTGCCTTTGGGCTTGACCGCCTCGTCATGCTGCTGTGCGGCGCGCCGTCGCTGCGCGAGGTCATCGCCTTCCCCAAGCTGCGCGACGCCTCCTGCCCGCTGTCGGGCGCGCCCACCGCCGTTGACGAGGGGCAGCTGCGCGTGCTCGGCCTGAACGGGGAGACCGGGCACACGGCGCGCACGGGCCGGACGGCTTTGGAGGTTGACGCCGCCGCGCTGGCCCGGCTGGCCCGTCTGAGCGTGCGCGATGCGCAGGGGCTGGGCGAGGACCTTGCCGGTATGGTGCGCTTTGCCGGGGGCCTTGCCGGGCTGGACGAGCGCGGCGCGCCGCCGGTGCGGCGGCCGGTCAACGTGCTGCGGCCCGACACTCCGTGTGCGGGGCTTACGCAGGAAGAGGTGCTTTCCGGGGCGCCGCAGGCGGCCGACGGCTGCTTTGTGGTGCCGAAAGGCGCGTTGGGAGAGGAGGCGCAGGCATGAACCGCTGCGGAGAGATGACGGTGACGGCGCTCTGCGCCGCTTTGAAACATCGGGAGCTTTCGGCGCGTGAAGCGGCGGAAAGCTGCCTGCGCGCCATCGAGGCGCGCGACGCGGGCATCGGCGCCTTTATCACGGTGACGGCCGGGGAGGCGCTGGCACAGGCCGACGAAATCGACCGCGCCCGTGCGCGCGGCGAGGAGCTGCCGCCGCTGGCCGGCGTGCCGATGGCCCTGAAGGACAACATCTGCACCCGGGGGGTGCGCACCACCTGCGCCTCGCGGATGCTCGAGCATTTTGTGCCGCCGTACAGCGCCACCGTGTATGAAAGGCTGCGCGCGCAGGGCGCCGTGCTGCTCGGCAAGCTCAACATGGACGAGTTTGCCATGGGGTCGACGACCGAAAGCTCGTACTTCCACCCCACGCGCAACCCGCGCGCCGTCGACTGCGTGCCGGGCGGCAGCTCGGGCGGTTCGGCGGCCGCCGTCGCCGCGGGCATGATCTCCTTTGCGCTCGGCTCGGACACGGGCGGCTCCATCCGCCAGCCCGCCGCCTTCTGCGGCGTGGTCGGGCTCAAGCCGACCTACGGCGCCGTTTCGCGCTACGGGCTGGTGGCCTTTGCCTCGTCGCTCGACCAAATCGGGCCGCTGACGCGCAGCGTGACCGACGCGGCCGTTGTGATGCGGGCCATCGCCGGGCAGGACGCGCGCGACGCCACCAGCCGCGGCGCCGACTGGTCGGATTTGCCAGACGGGCTGGAAAGCGGCGTGCAGGGCCTGCGGATTGCGCTGCCGCGCCAGTGCTTCGGCGACGGCGTGGCCCCCGGCGTGCGCGCGCAGGTGCTGCGGGCCGCCGAGCGGCTCCGGGAGCGGGGGGCGCACATCGAGGAGATTTCCCTGCCGGCGCTGTCAGACGCGCTGCCCGCCTATTATGTCATGTCGAGCGCCGAGGCCTCGTCCAATCTGGCGCGGTTTGACGGCGTGCGCTACGGCTACCGCGCCGAGGGCTGCGGCTGCGTGGACGAGCTGTACGAAAAAAGCCGCAGCGAGGGCTTCGGCGCCGAGGTCAAGCGCCGGATTCTGATGGGCAGCTTTGTGCTGAGCGCCGGGTATCAGGACGCTTACTACAAAAAGGCGCTGCGCGCCCGCGACGGCGTCTGCGCCGCCTTTGCCGAAAGCTTTTCGCGTTTTGATCTGGTGCTGACCCCCGTTGCCCCCCGGACGGCGTGGAAGCTCGGGCGGACGCACGCCGACCCGGTGGAGCTGTATCTCGAGGACGTTTTTACCGTGCCCGTCAATCTGGCCGGACTGCCCGCCCTTTCGCTGCCCTGCGGGCAGGATGAAAACGGCCTGCCGGTCGGCGCGCAGCTGATCGCGCCGCAGTTTGGCGAACGGACGCTGCTCGGCGCCGCGCGTGCCCTTGAAAGGGCGATGGAAGAGGAGGGGGCGCGATGAAAACACCGTACGAAATGGTCATCGGCGTCGAGATTCACGCCGAGCTGAAAACGGCGACCAAAATTTTCTGCGGCTGCTCGACGGCCTTCGGCGCCGAGCCCAACACGCAGTGCTGTCCGGTGTGCACCGGAATGCCGGGCGCGCTGCCCGTGCTCAACCGCGAGGTGGTGCATCTGGCCGCCGTCGCCGGGCTGGCGACCCACTGCCGCATCAGCCGCCATTCGGTGCAGGACCGCAAAAACTACTTTTACCCCGACCTGCCCAAGGCCTATCAGATTTCGCAGTACGACAGGCCGCTGTGCGAGGGCGGCTGGCTGGACATCGAGACCGAGCAGGGGCAAAAGCGCATCGGCATCACCCGGATTCACATCGAAGAGGACGCCGGAAAGCTGCTGCACCGCCCCGACGGCACCCGGGTCGACTGCAACCGCTGCGGCGTGCCGCTGATTGAAATTGTCTCCGAGCCCGATTTGCGATCGGGCGACGAGGTCAAGGCCTTTCTCGGAAAGCTGCGGGCCGTTTTGCTCTACACCGGCGTGTCCGACTGCAAAATGAACGAGGGGTCGCTGCGCTGCGACGTCAACCTGTCCGTCCGCCCGCGCGGCGAGCAGAAGCTGGGCACCCGCACCGAAATGAAAAACCTCAACAGCTTTCAGTTCATCGGCCGCGCCATCGAATACGAGTTTGCGCGGCAGGTGGCGGCCATTGAGGCCGGCGAGGCCGTCGTGCAGGAAACGCGGCGCTTTGACGAAAAGTCCGGCAAGACCTTTTCCATGCGCCGCAAGGAAAACGCCGACGATTACCGCTACTTCCCCGACCCCGACCTGCCGCCCATTGAAATCGGCGACGAGGAGCTGGAGCTGTGGAAGAGCCAGATTCCCGTTTTGCCCGACGAGCGCAAGGCGCAGTACGTCGAGCGCTTCGGCCTTTCGCCCTATGTGGCCGAGCAGCTGACGGTGTCGCGCGCGCAGGCCGACTACTTTGAAGAGACGGCGGCGCTGACCAAAGCGCCCCGGGCGGTGGCCGGTCTGCTGCTGACCGAGGTGCCCCGGCTTTTGCCGCCGGACAGCGAGGAAATCCCCGTCGCACCGGCGCGGATGGCGGTGCTCGGCGACATGCTGCTGGACGGCAGCCTAAGCTCGGGCGCGGGAAAGGCGCTGCTCGGCAGGCTGTGGGAGTGCGACGCCGACCCCCGCCGTCTGGCGCAGGAGATGGGCCTTTTGCAGGTCAGCGACGAGCAGACCCTGTGGCCGCTGGTGCAAAAGGTGGTCGGCGAAAACCCCAGGGCGGCCGCCGACTGGCGCGGTGGCAAGCAGGCCGCCATGCAGGCGCTCATCGGCCGCTGCATGAAGGAGACCCGCGGCCGCGGCAATCCGGCCGTTTTGCAGGAGCTTTTGAAAAAAGCGCTGGAGCAATAGAAAAAACCGGCAGCCACGGCGGCTGCCGGTTTTTTTGCGCAGAGCGGGCGGAGAAATGCTGTTTTTTGCCAAACGGTGTGCTATAATGAAAAAAACAAGCCGGGAAGGTGAAGCAAGATGCTGGATATCAAAATCACAGGCGGACGTGTGGCCGACGGCCTGTGCGACCGGGCGTACCGCGCCGACGTGGGCATTGCGGGGGACAAAATCGTCGAAATCGGCGATTTACGGGACGTGCCCGCCCGCAAAACCATCGACGCTGAGGGGAAGGTGGTCGCCCCGGGCTTCATTGACATGCACACCCACTCCGACATGTCCCTGCTGTACGACCGCAGGGCCAGCTCCAAAATCCGCGACGGCGTGACGACCGAGGTCATCGGCAACTGCGGCATCGGCGTCGCCCCCGTTTGCGAGGCGCGCAAAAGCCAGCTGATCACCTATCTCGGCACCCGGCTCATCGGCACTATTCCCGTCAGGCTGGAGCTGCCGTGGAACACCATGGGCGAATACCTCGCCGCGCTGGAAAAGGCGCCGGCCGCCGCCAACGTCGCGCCGCTTCTGGCGCAGGGCGCCGTGCGGATCAACGAGATGGGCTTTTCGAGCGCGCACCCCACGCCGGAGCAGATGGCGCGCATGAAGGCCGAGGTGGCAAAGGCGCTGGACGAGGGCTGCTTCGGCCTGTCGAGCGGGCTTGTGTACATGCCGGGCGAGTACTCGACCGAGGACGAGCTGGCCGCGCTGTGCGCGGTCATGGCGCCGAACGGCCGGTTTTACGTCACGCATATGCGCTCCGAGTCGGACGACCTGTTCGCCGCGCTCGAGGAGGCCATTGCCACGGCTCAAAAGGGCGGCGTGCCGCTGCACATTTCGCACCTCAAGCTGGCGGGCGCCGGCGTCAAGGGGCAGACCGAGCGGCTGTTTGCCCGGCTGGAAAAGGCAAAGGCCGAGGGTCTGGACCTGACCTTTGACGTCTACCCCTACGCCTGCGGCTGCACCTCGCTCGGCGCCTGTATGCCGCCGTGGGCCTTTGAGGGCGGTACCGACAAAATGCTCGAGCGCCTGGGCGACGGGCAAATCCGCGCGCGCATCCGGCACGACATTGAAAACGGCCTGCCCGGCTGGCAGAACTTTGCCCGCGCGTGTGAGAGCTTTGACAACATCACCATCGCCAGCGCCGTCACCGAAGCGGGGCAGGCGCTGCTCGGCAAGACCATCGCGCAGATTTCGGACGAGTGGGGCAGGGACCCGTACACCTGCATGTATGAAATCCTGCTGCAGGAGCACGGGCGGGTGCAGATTCTCAACAAGATGATGCGCGACGAGGATGTCGACGCCATTGTCGCCCACCCCGACTCCATGATAGGGTCGGACGGGCAGAGCCTGTCGGTCGAGGGGATTATGTCGTCGGGCAAGCCCCATCCGCGCGCCTTTGGCACCCGCGCCCGCGTGCTGGCGCGGTATGTGCGCGAGAAAAAGCGGTTTACCGTCGAAGAGGCGGTCAAAAAAATGGCAGCCAGGCCGGCCGGGCGGCTGGGACTGCGCGACCGCGGCACCCTGCGGGTGGGCAGCTTTGCCGATGTCGTCGTCTTTGACCCGGACACCGTGCAGGACAAGGCCACCTTTGCAGACCCCAAGCAGTACAGCTCCGGCTTTGACGCCGTGCTGGTCAACGGGCAGCCCGCGCTGGAAAACGGCCGTGAGACGGCCGTCTTTTCCGGCCGGGTTCTGCGGGTAAAATAACAAAATCGGCAGCAAAAAGCCCGGCTCGGCCGGGCTTTTCCGTTGGACTCTGCCCAAAAAGGGGCGGCTCTACGATGCGTAGGGTGTGCTTTGCCCCGCTGTTTGCTATAATGAACGAAGAAGGAGGGAGCAAAATGGACACACGGAAAACCGGATGCTTTATCGCCCGGCTGCGCAGGGAAAAGGGGCTGACGCAAAAGGAGCTGGCCGATCGGCTGGGCGTCACCGACAAGGCCGTTTCGCGCTGGGAGACGGGAAAGGGCCTGCCCGACGCCGCGCTCATGCTTCCGCTGGCGCGCGAGCTGGGGACGTCGGCCGGCGAGCTGCTGGCCGGGGAGCCCATCGGCGAGGAGCAGGTCAGGGAAAAAACCGACAGGGTGCTTGTCGAGGCGCTGCAATACTCCCGCAGGCGGCTGTCGGGCGCGCTGGGCGGGCTGCTGCTGGCGGCCGGGGTGCTGCTGCTTCTGTCGCCGCTGGTGACGGCGGCCGACGCGCTGCCCTTTGCCGTCTGCGGGGGGCTTTTGACGGCTGCCGCCCTTTTGATGCTGGCGGCAAAGTGCGGGAAGTTTGCGCGCCTGACCGGCGAGAGGGCCGCGGCGGCGACGGCGATCGGCTGCCTGCTGGCGGCGATCGCGCTGGAAGCTCTGCCGCTGGGGGCGGTGCTCCGCTTTGCGTCCGAGCCGGGGAAGCAGCTGACGGAGACCTTTTCCTACTTCAGCCTGACACCCTTCGGCTACGCCAACTTTTTCCCCCTGCCCGCCGCAGTCCTGACGGTTTTGTCGGCCCTGCTGTGTATTTTGGGCTGCCTTTCGGGCAGAAAAGGGCTGAAAAACGCCGCCTTTATCGCCACGGCGGCGGCGCTGGCGCTTTCGCTGCTGCCGGCGGCAATGGGCCTGATGGCGGCGGCCAGCTGGGCCGTGTCGGCGCTTTTGGGGGCGTCGCTGTGCCTGCAGGCGGTCGCCAACCGGAAAAACTGAAAAGCAGGGCTTGCCAGACCGACCGTTTGGCGGTACACTGAAAGCATCAAAAACGGAGAGGATGATGCACGTGACCGAGCAAAAGGCAGAGGCCATCCGCGCCTGTATTGCGGCGCACAAAGAGGAAATGCTGGAAGATTTGATGACGCTGGCGCGGGCCGAAAGCCCTTCGGGCGACAAGGAGCACTGCGACGCCTGCGCGGAGGTGCTGGCCGGGCTGGTCAGAAAGAACCTCGGCGTCGAATGCCGCCGTTACGAGATGGAGGCCGACGGCAAGCACCTGTCGGCCACGGTGGGAAGCAGCAAAAAACGCGCCCTGATCATCGGCCACTACGACACCGTGTGGAATGTCGGCACCCTGCCCCTTTCGCGGCGGGGCAACGAGCTGTACGGCCCCGGCGTGTACGACATGAAGTACGGCGATATCTCGGGCATCTGGGCGCTGCGCGTTCTGCGCGAGCTGGACATGCTGCCCGGCGGCAGCGTCGAGCTCTTTTACAACTCCGACGAGGAAACGGGCAGCCACACCTCGCGCCCGATTTTCGAGCGGCACGCCGCCGAGGCGGAGTGCGTGCTCATTCTGGAGCCGTGCAGCGGCCCGGATACCGGCTTTGCCATCAAGAGCAGCCGCAAGGGGGTCGGCATGTACCGCATCGTCGTCAACGGCCGTGCCAGCCACGCCGGAAACGACTATTTCAAGGGGCGCTCCGCGCTGCTTGAGGCGGCGCGCGTCACCCAAAAGCTGTTTGCGCTGACCGACGCCCAAAAGGGCACCACCGTCAACGTCGGCGTGCTTTCGGGCGGCACCAAGACCAATGTCGTCGCCGCGCGCGCCGTGCTGGACATTGACGTGCGGGTCAAAACGCCGGAAGAGGGCGAGCGCATCGACGCCGCCATTCGCGGCCTGCGGCCCGAGGGTGAGGACATCACGCTCGAGGTGAGCGGCGGACTCAACCGCCCGCCCTTTGTGTTTACCGAGCGCAATCAGGCGCTGTTCAGGCGCGTCGAGGCCATTGCCGCGGGCATGGGCCACCGGCTGCGCCACACGGAGGTCGGCGGCGCGTCAGACGGAAACTTCACCTCGGCGCTCGGCATTCCGACCCTTGACGGCCTGGGCGCCGTGGGCGACGGCGCGCACGCCGCTCACGAGCACCTGCTGATCGCCGAGTCGCTCGAAAGCACGGTGCGCCTTGCGGGGTACTTGAGCGAGCTGTAAGCCCAAAAAAGGCCCCTTGGGGCGGAACTGCCCGCACCGAAAGGGGCAGCCCGTCCGCAGGGCGGCAGCCATCTGCCGGGCGGAAGCCCATCCGCAGGGCGGCGGTTCATCCGCAGGGCGGCGGCTCATCCACCGGGCGGCGGCTCATCCACAGGGAGGCAGCCATCTGCCGGGCGGAAATGCAAAGAAAAAACAGGCCGGAGACCTTTAAGGTCTCCGGCCTGCTTGCGCTTATTTGAAGTACTGGACGCCGCCTTCGAAGAGGGGCTGGTATTTGCTGCCGGGAATGTTTTTGGCGACGCAGTCGCCGACGCGCTCGCTGTGGCCCATCTTGCCGAGCACGCGGCCGTCGGGGCTGGTGATGCCCTCGACCGCAAGGCAGGAGCCGTTGATGTTGACGTCGATGTCCATCGAGGGAAGGCCGTTTTCATCGCAGTATTGCAGGGCGATCTGGCCGTTGTCGATGAGCGTTTTGAGCATTTCGTCACGCGCCATGAAGCGGCCCTCGCCGTGCGAGAATACGATGCGGTGCACCTCGCCCGGTTTGCACAGCGACAGCCACGGCGACTTGACCGAGGCGACGCGGGTGTAGGCGTACAGGCTCTGGTGGCGGCCGATGGTGTTGAAGGTCAGGGTCGGGCAGGAATCGTCGAGCGCGCGGACCTCGCCGAAGGGCAGCAGGCCCAGCTTGATGAGGGCCTGGAAGCCGTTGCAGATGCCGAGGGCCAGACCGTCGCGGCGGTGCAGCAGGTCGTGGACGGCGTCGGTCAGCACGGGCGAGCGCAGCAGCGCCTGAATGAACTTGCCCGAGCCGTCGGGCTCGTCGCCGCCCGAAAAGCCGCCGGGGATGATGAGCATCTGCGCCTGCGAAATGGCGCAGACCAGCTCGCGGGCGCTCTGCTTGAGCAGGTCGGGCGTCAGGTTGCGGATGAGCACAATGCGGCCCTCGCCGCCGGCGCGTTCGACGGCGCGCTTGGTGTCGTACTCGCAGTTGGTGCCGGGGAAGGCGGGGATGATGGCCAGCGGCTTTGCCGTGCGCGTCATGGGACGGGCGGGCAGGCGGGTCTCCCACAGGGGGGCGGCAAGGCTGCCCTCGGCGCCGCGCACCCGGGTGGGATAGGTGCTTTCAAGCGGAGCGGTCAGCGCCTCTTTGACCTCGCTCAGCGTCAGAGCGCCGCTGGGAAGAACGACGGCGTCGCCGCCGGTCAGGCCCATGCGCTCGCCCTCGGCGCAGTCCCCGGTCAGCTCGGCGATCAGGCTGCCGTAGCGCACGTCGTACAGGCGGTTTTCGTCAAAGGCGGGGTCGAGCGCAAAGCCGACGTCGTTGCCGACGGCCATTTTGCACACGCCCTCGAGCGCGCCGCCGGCCGAAACGGCCCAGGCCGACAGCACCTTGCCCTGCGCGCACAGCGCGTAAAAGCGCTTCCACATGGCGCGGGTGGCCTCCAAATCGGGGGCGCCGTTTTTGTGCGGGGCGGCAAAGAGGTAAACGGGGTGCCCGGCGCCCTTGAACTCGGGGGACAGCACCTCTCCGGCCGGCATGGAGGTGACGGCAAAGGAGATGAGGGTGGGCGGCACGTCGATGTCGTTAAAAGTGCCGCTCATCGAGTCCTTGCCGCCGATGGCGCCGGCGCCCAGCCGCAGCTGCGCGTCAAACGCGCCGAGCAGGGCGGCAAAGGGCTTGCCCAGCCGCTCGGGGCGGCTGCGGTCAGGTTTTTCAAAGAACTCCTGAAGGCTGAGCCACACGCGATCGGGGTCGGCGCCGGCCGACACCAGACGGGCGATGGAGGAAACCACCGAGGCCTGCGCGCCGAAGTAGGGGCTCTTTTTCATCATGCGCGGGTCAAAGCCCCACGCCATGACCGAGGCGGTGGTCGTTTCGCCGCCCAGCACGGGCAGCTTGGCCGCCATGACCTGCGTCGGGGTCAGCTGATTGCGGCCGCCGAAGGGCATGAGCACCGAGGAGGCGCCGATCGAGCCGTCAAACCGGGTTCCCAGACCCTTCTGGATGCAGACGTTGAGGTCGGACAGCACCGAAAGGGCCCGCTCGCGGCCCGAAAGGGCGGGATCGCCGGCCGTCATGTCGGGGCAGGGCGCGGCGGGCACGCGCACGCCGGCCTGCTTTTTGGCGCCGTTGGAATTGAGGAACTCGCGCGAAATGTCGCAGACGAGCTGCCCGCGCCACGTCATGCGCAGGCGGGGCTCCTCGGTGACGACGGCGATGGTGCTGGTTTCCAGGTTTTCCTGGCTGGCCAGCTCGCGGAAGGCGGCCACGTCGTCGGGGGCGAGCACAACGGCCATGCGCTCCTGCGATTCGGAGATGGCCAGCTCGGTGCCGTCCAGGCCGTCGTATTTTTTGGGCACGCGGTCAAGGTCGATGTCAAGGCCGTCGGCCAGCTCGCCAACGGCGACCGAAACGCCGCCCGCGCCAAAGTCGTTGCAGCGCTTGATGAGACGGGTGGCGTCGGGGTTGCGGAACAGGCGCTGGATTTTGCGCTCCTCGGGGGCGTTGCCCTTCTGCACCTCGGCGCCGCATTCGGTCAGGCTGTCGGTGCTGTGGCTCTTGCTCGAACCGGTGGCGCCGCCGCAGCCGTCGCGGCCGGTGCGGCCGCCCAGCAGAATGATGACGTCGCCGGGCTGGGGCTGCTTGCGCACGACGTTTCCGGCCGGGGCCGCGCCGACAACGGCGCCCGTTTCCAGACGCTTGGCGACAAAGCCGGGGTCGTAGACCTCGGACACAAGGCCGGTGGCAAGGCCGATCTGGTTGCCGTAGGAGCTGTATCCGGCCGCCGCCTTGCGGCAGATGGTGCGCTGGGGCAGCTTGCCGGGCAGCGTCTCGTCCAGCGGCGTGCGCGGGTCGCCCGCGCCGGTGACGCGCATGGCCTGATAGACGTAGGCACGGCCGGAGAGCGGGTCGCGGATGGCGCCGCCCAGACAGGTGGCCGCGCCGCCGAAGGGCTCGATTTCGGTCGGGTGGTTGTGGGTCTCGTTTTTGAACATCAGCAGCCACGGCTCGGGCTTTCCGTCGACGTCGGCCGTGATGCGCACCGAGCAGGCGTTGATCTCCTCGCTCTCGTCGAGATCCTTGAGCAGGCCGCGCTTTTTGAGAATCTTGGCGCCGCAGGTGGCGATGTCCATCAGGGTGACGGGGCGTGTCTCGGCCTTTTCGCCGTACAGCTCGCGCCGCGCCGCAAGGTATTCCTCGTAGGTGGCCTGCACGGCGCCGTCCTCGATGGCGGTTTCGGTCAGGTGGGTGGAAAAGGTGGTGTGGCGGCAGTGATCCGACCAGTAGGTGTCGATCATGCGCAGCTCGGTCAGCGTCGGGTCGCGGTCTTCGTCGGCAAAATACCGCTGCAAAAAGCGCAGGTCGTCAAGGTCCATGGCCAGCCCGTAGGTCTTGAGAATGGCCGCAAGGTCGGCGTTTTCCCGCGTCAGGCCGGTCAGGACTTCGACGTCGGGGGGAGCGGGGTAGTCGGTTTGCAGGGTCTTGGGCTTTTCCGCCGACGCCTCGCGGGCCTCGACGGGGTTGATGAGGGCCTTTTTGACGGTCTCGAGGTCGGCGCTTTGCAGCGACCCCTGAAGAAGGTAGACGGTGGCGGCGCGCACCAGCGGCCGCGTCCCCTGCGTCATCAGCGCGATGCACTGCGAGCAGGAATCGGCGCGCATGTCAAACTGGCCGGGCAGCGCCTCGACGATGAGGGCGTAAGTGCCGCCGGGAATCTCGATGCTCTCGTCGTAGACATAGTCGGCCGCCGGCTCGGAAAAGACGCCGGCCTTGGCAAGCTCGTATGTTTCGTCGTCGATGCCCTCGACGTCGTAACGGCACAGAATACGCACGTCCTTCAGCGCCGAAATCCCCTCCTCGCCGCGGAGCTGCTCGAGCAGTGCGCGCGCCGCGACGTCGAAGCCGGGCATTTTTTCGGTATAGCAGCGATAAACCTTGTTTTTCGCCATAATTGTCCTCCTTTGCCGCAGGCAGCGCCTTACGACCAATCGATAGTGGGGCCTTTTTTGACCAAAACGTCCCCCGCTTTGCGGGTATCGGCCGCGTGCGTGCGGACGGCCTCGTCCTTTTGGGCGATATCGCGGCGGAACATGGCGCCGTAAAAGGCGATGCGCGACACGCCCCGGTAGGCCCGGGAAACGGCCTCTTTCAGCGTGTCGGCCACGGCGGAAACACCGAGCACGCGGCCGCCCGCCGTGACGAGCAGCCCGTCTTTGCGCGCCGTTCCGGCGTGGTAGACGGTGCAGCCCTCGCGCTCGGCATTGCCGACGCCGAAGATGGGCAGGCCCTTGGGGTATGCGCCGGGGTAGCCGCCGCTCGCCATGATGACGCAGCAGCAGGCCTTGTCAGAAAACTCCACCGCCGTCCCGGCCAGCCGTCCCTCGCGCACGGCGAGGAAAATGTCCAGCAGGTCCGAGCGCAGCAGGGGCAGCACGGCCTGGGTTTCGGGGTCGCCGAAGCGGCAGTTGTACTCGATGACCTTGGGCCCGTCGGGCGTCAGCATCAGGCTTATGTACAAAACGCCGCGGAACTCGCGGTTTTCCGCCTTCATGGCGCGCATGGTGGGCAGAAAAATCTCGTCCATGCACCGGCGCGCCATCTCCGGCGTGTAGCAGGAGACGGGGGAGAAGGCCCCCATGCCGCCCGTGTTCGGGCCGCGGTCGCCGTCGAAGGCGCGCTTGTGGTCCTGCGCCGCCGGCATGGGCACAAGGGTGGTGCCGTCGGTAAAGCAGAGCACCGACACCTCGGGCCCGGTCAGGAACTCCTCGATGACGACGCGCGCGCCGGCCTGGCCGAAGAGGCGGTCCTCCATGATGGAGCGGACGGCGCCGAGGGCCTCGGCGCGGGTCCGGCAGATGAAAACGCCCTTGCCGAGCGCCAGCCCGTCGGCCTTGACGACGACGGGGATGGGGCAGGTTTCGACATATTGAAGGGCGGGGGCGCAGTCGTCAAAAATGCGGCAGGCAGCCGTCGGAATGTGGTAGCGGGCCATCAGGTCCTTGCCGAAGGACTTGCTGCCCTCGATGACGGCGGCGCTTTTGCGCGGGCCGAAGGCGGCAAAGCCGTGCTCTTCGAGCAGATCGACCATGCCGAGCACCAGCGGGTCGTCGGGGGCGACGACGACGAGGTCGGGCCGGCTTTTCCGGCAGAAGTCCAGAATGCCGTCGAGATCGGTGGCCTTGACGGGCACGCACTCGGCGAGCGCGGCGATGCCGCCGTTGCCGGGGGCGCACCACAGCTTTTCAACGCGGGGAGAACGGGAAAGGGCGAGGGCGATGGCGTGCTCGCGCCCGCCGCCGCCGACAATCAGTACTTTCATGGCGCGGCCTCCTCAGTGGCGGAAGTGGCGCATGCCGGTAAAGACCATGGCAATGCCGTACTCGTCGCAGGCGCGGATGGAGTCCTCGTCGCGGACCGAGCCGCCCGGCTGAATAATGGCGGTGATTCCGGCCTCGTGCGCCGCCTTGACGCAGTCGTCAAAGGGGAAGAAGGCGTCGGAGGCCATGACGCTGCCGCGCGTTTTGCCGCCGCCGTAGCGGATGGCCAGCTCAAGCGCCGTGACGCGGTTGGTCTGCCCGGGGCCGACGCCGACGGTGCACTCGTCCTTGGCCAGAACAATGGCGTTGGACTTGACGTGCTTGACAACGCGCCACGCAAACAAAAGCTGCTTCATCTCGTCCTCGGTCGGGGCGCGGCGGGTCACCGTTTTCAGCTCGCCGCCCAGCAGCGCCGTGTCCAGCTCCTGCACCAGCAGGCCGCCGGCGACCTTTTTCATGTCGCGCCACGCGCCGTTGGGCGTGTTGATGTGGGGCAGCTCGAGCAGGCGGATGTTCTTTTTGCGTTCGAGAATCCCGAGCGCGTCGCGGGTGAAGGCGGGGGCCACAATGATTTCAAGGAAGGTTTTGGAAAGCTCCTCGGCCGTTTCGCGGTCGACGGTGCGGTTTAACGCGACAATGCCGCCGAAAATGGAGACGGGGTCGCTGGCATAGGCGCGCCGGTAGGCCTCGAGCAGCGTTTCGCCGGTGCCGACGCCGCATGGGTTGGCGTGCTTGACGGCGACGGCGCAGGGGGTGTCGGGGAACTCCTTGATGACGTTGAGGGCGCCGTCGAGGTCGCCGATGTTGTTGTAGGAAAGCTCCTTGCCGTGCAGCTGGCGCACGCCGGCCACCGTGCCGTCAAAGCCGCGGCCCTCCTCGCGGTAGAAGGCGGCGCTCTGGTGCGGGTTTTCGCCGTAGCGCAGGTCCTGCGCCTTTTCAAAGGTGACGGTCAGCGTGGGCGGGTACTGCACGCCGGCCTCGCGGGCCAGATAACGGGCGATCAGCGCGTCGTAGTGGGCGGTGTGCTCAAAGACCTTCTGCGACAGAAGGAACTTCTGCTGGCGGGTGATGGTGCCGGCGCGCAGGGCGTTTAAAATGGTGTCGTAGTCCGAAGGGTCGACGACGACGCAGACGTCCTGCCAGTTCTTGGCGGCGGCGCGCAGCATGGTCGGGCCGCCGATGTCGATGTTTTCGATGGCGTCCTCGAGCGTGACGTCGGGCTTTAAGATGGTCTCTTTAAAGGGGTAGAGGTTGATGGCGACGACGTCGATGGGCACAATGCCCAAATCGTGCAGCTGCTGCATGTGCTCGCGCTTGTCGCGCATGGCGAGAATGCCGGCGTGCACAACGGGGTGCAGCGTCTTGACGCGGCCGTCGAGACATTCGGGAAAGCCGGTGACGTCGGAAACCTCGGTGCAGGGGACGGAGGCGGCGGTCAGGGCGCGGGCCGTGCCGCCGGTCGACAGAATTTCATAGCCCAGCTCGTACAGGCCGCGGGCAAAGTCCACAATGCCCGTCTTGTCGGAAACGCTCAGTAAAGCGCGGGGCTTTTGCATAGGCTTGACCTCCTAAAGAATGGTTACTTTGCGCCCGTCGACCGACAGGCGGTTTTGACAGAAAAGAGCGACGGCGCGGGGCAGCAGCGCGTGCTCGCACTGCTCCATGACGCGCTTTTGCAGCCTTTCGGGGGTGTCGTCCGGCAGGACGTTGACCGCCTTCTGCAAAACGACAGGGCCGCCGTCGGGCTCGGCGGTGACAAAGTGCACCGTTGCCCCCGTCACCTTGACGCCGTAGCGCAGGGCGGCCTCGTGAACCTTGAGGCCGTACATTCCCTTGCCGCAGAAGGCGGGGATGAGAGAGGGGTGGACGTTGAGCATGCGGTTGTGGTACTTTTGGCAGAACACCTCGTCCAGAATGCACAGAAAGCCGGCGTGCACCAAAAGGGACGGGTTGAGCGGCTCGAGCAGCGCGTCAAGCGCCTGGCAGTAGGCGGCGGAGGAATCGAACTGGCGGCGCGCAAGGGTAAAGGCGGGAATGCCGGCCTGCCGGGCGCGTTCGAGCGCATAGGCGTTTTCGCGCGAGGAGATGACGGCGCAGATGCGCCCGCCTTCCAGCTCGCCGCGCCGCTGCGCGTCGATCAGGGCCTGCAGGTTGGTGCCGCCGCCCGACACCAATACGACGATGTTCAGCATATCGTGACGCCTTTTTCGCCCTCGACGCACTTGCCGAGGACGGCCGCCGTCTCGCCGGCCTCCGTCAGAACGCGCACCGCCTCTTCGGCCTGCCCGGCCGGGACGGCGACGACCAAACCGACGCCCATATTATAGGTGTTGTACATGTCGCGCTCGGGAATGCCGCCCTTTTCGGCGATGAGCCGGAAGATGGGGGGCACGGGCAGCGCGTCTTTTCTGACCTCGGCGCGCACGCCGTCGCGCAGCATGCGGGGAATGTTCTCGTAAAAGCCGCCGCCCGTGATGTGGCTGACGGCGCGCACGTCGACGGCGGCGCAGAGGGCCTGAAGCGCCTTGACGTAAATGCGGGTCGGGGTCAAAAGGGCCTCGCCGAGCGTTTTGCCCAGCTCGGGCATGTAGGTCTCAAGCGTCTCCTTTTCGGTGCCGAAAACGCTGCGGACCAGCGAGAAGCCGTTGGAGTGAACGCCCGACGAGGCGACGCCGATGAGCGCGTCACCCGGCACGAGGCGCGAGCCGTCGATCAGCTTTTTCTCGTCGGCAATGCCGACGGCAAAGCCGGCGAGGTCGTACTCCCCTTCGGGGTAAAAGCCGGGCATTTCGGCCGTTTCACCGCCGACAAGGGCGCAGCCGGCCTGGCGGCAGCCCTCGGCCACGCCCGAGACAATGTCGGCCGCAACCTCGGGGTTGAGCTTGCCGACGGCCAGATAGTCGAGGAAAAAGAGGGGCTTGGCGCCGCCGCAGGCGATGTCGTTGACGCACATGGCGACGCAGTCGATGCCGACCGTGTCGTGCTTGCCCAGCACGAAAGCCAGCTTGAGTTTGGTGCCGACGCCGTCGGCGCCCGAAACCAGAACCGGCTTTTCCATCCCCGAAAGGTCGGGGGCAAACATGCCGCCGAAGCCGCCGATGGTGCCCAAGACCCCGGGGATATAGGTGCTTTCGACCATGGGCCGAATGCGGCTGACGGTGTTGTACCCGGCTGTCACGTCGACGCCGGCTTTTTTATAGCTCTCCGAATGGCTGTCCTGATGGCTCATTCGCTGAGCCTCCTTTCAGACTGTTTTTTTCCATGGGGCAAAGGACGGGAAACAGGGAACCGGCCCGGCAGGCGGGCGGCAGTTCCCTGGAAAAACGGTTGTGTTTGGGGCGGGCCGCGCCTTATTCGCGGCCGCTCCAGCAGTAGGTGCAGACCTTTTCGCGGGGCAGGCCGATGGCCTCGAGCAGGCCGTCAAGCGACTGGTAGCCCAGCGAATCAAAGCCCATCTTTTTGCAGATGGCCGACAGCATGCACTGCCCGCGCCCGGTGGTGGCGTCGGCGTACTCCGCAAGGTGCTTTTGCCCCTCGTCGCCCTCAAGCTCCTGCACGGTGCGGCGGGCCAGAAGCTCCATGTCCGAGGTGCCGCGCGAAAAGTTGAGGTAGGGGCAGCGGTACATCAGGGGCGGGCAGGCCGAGCGCATGTGGACTTCTTTCGCGCCCGACTCGTACAAAAACTCGACGGTCTCGCGCAGCTGGGTGCCGCGCACGATGGAATCGTCGACAAAGAGCAGCTTTTTGTCCTGAATCAGCTCGGGGACGGGGATTTGCTTCATTTTGGCCACCTGATTGCGGACCTCCTGATTTTCGGGGGTAAAGGAGCGCGGCCAGGTGGGGGTGTATTTGACAAAGGGGCGGGCAAAGGCCTTGCCGCTGGCGGTGGCATAGCCGATGGCGTGGGGAATGCCGGAATCGGGCACGCCCGCCACATAGTCGACGTCGGGCAGCGTGCCGCGCAGGCGTTCGCTTTCGGCCATGCGCTCGCCGTTGCGGTAGCGCATGAGCTCGACGTTGACTCCCTCGTAATTGGAGTTGGGGTAGCCGTAATAGGTCCACAGAAAGGCGCAGATTTTCATTTCGCTGCCGGCGGGAGACAGCGTCTCAAAGCCGTCGGTCGTGATGCGGACAATCTCCTGCGGGCCCAGCTCGTAGGCGTCCTGATAGCCCAGCTTGTGGTAAGCGAAGGACTCAAAGGAGACGCAGCAGCCCTTGTCGCTCTGCCCGATGAGCACGGGCAGCCGGCCGACGCGGTCGCGCGCGGCGATGATTTCGCCCTCGGACGTTAAAATGAGCAGGGTCAGCGAGCCTTCGATGAGCTCCTGCGCGTGCAGGATGCCCGAGACCAGGTCGGCCTTTTGGTTGATGAGAGCGGCGGCCAGCTCGGTCGCGTTGACCGTGCCCGAGCTCCTGGCCATAAACTGAGGGCCGTGGTCG